>JAUXEH010000438.1 GCA_030620655.1 Candidatus Aminicenantota bacterium
CGCTACGGGGCCCCGGAAGACCTCATGTACCTTATCGACCGCCTTCACCGGAACGGCATCGGCGTGATCCTGGACTGGGTGCCCTCGCATTTCCCCTCCGACGAGTTCGCCCTGGCGCGTTTCGACGGGACCAATCTGTTCGAGCATGCCGATCCACGGCAGGGCTTCCACCCCGACTGGAAGAGCTGTATCTTCAACTACGGGCGCAGCGAGGTACGGAATTTTCTTATGAGCAGTGCGATGTTCTGGCTCGATCGTTTCCATGCCGACGGCCTGCGGGTGGATGCCGTGGCCTCCATGCTGTATCTGGACTATTCCCGCAAGGAAGGTGAATGGATTCCCAACCGCTTCGGCGGGAGGGAGAACCTGGAGGCCATCGAGTTCATCCGGCAGCTCAACCAGGTAAAGGATCAGGAATACCCGGATACGCGTAACTATGCCGAGGAATCCACGGCCTGGCCCAAGGTGACCCGGCCCACCGGCGAGGGTGGGCTGGGCTTCGGCTCTAAATGGAGCTTGGGCTGGATGCATGACTCCCTGGACTTTTTCTCGAAAGAGCCGGTCCACCGCAAGTTCCATCACGCCCGCCTGACCTTCAGCCTGTGGTATGCCTTCAACGAGGACTTCGTGCTGCCGCTCTCCCATGACGAGGTCGTGCACGGGAAAGGGTCCCTGCTGGGAAAGATGCCGGGTGACGAATGGCAGAAGTTCGCGAACCTGCGCCTGCTGCTGGGGTGGATGTACACCCACCCGGGGAAAAAGCTGCTGTTCATGGGCGGGGAGTTCGGCCAGCCGGGAGAGTGGACGCACGAAAAGAGCCTGGACTGGCATCTCCTGCGCCGCGCGCCGCACCGGGGTGTTCAGAGATGGGTGAAGGATCTCAACCGGCTTTACTGCTCTTTTCCGGCCCTGTATGCCAAGGACCCGTTTCCGGAGGGGTTCGAGTGGATCGACTTCGGCGACACGGACAATGGCGTGATCTCGTTCCTGCGCCATGGAGGCGAGGGCGTCTCTCCGCTGCTGGTGGTGTGCCACTTCACGCCGGTCCTGCGTTCCGATTACAGGATCGGTGTCCCCCAGGCAGGGACATGGGTGGAACTGCTGAACAGCGATGCCCGGGTCTATGGAGGCAGCGGGCAGGGCAACTGGGGGAAGAAGGAAGCCCGGCCCGAGCCCTGTCATGCACGGGATTTCTCGCTCTCCCTGACGCTCCCTCCTCTGGGGATCATAGTTTTCAGCGGACCGCCTGCTGTGGGTGATGGGGACGGCAGCGCTAAATGAGGCCTTTCGTATGCATCCACGGCCACTTCTACCAACCGCCGCGTGAGAATCCCTGGCTGGAGGAGATCGAGACCCAGGACTCGGCCCACCCCTTCCATGACTGGAACCAGCGTGTCACGGCCGAGTGTTATGCACCCAACACCGCCTCCCGCATCCTGGGCCCCGAAGACCGGATCGTCGCCATAGTGAACAACTATTCCCGGATGAGCTTCGATTTCGGCCCCACGCTGCTTTCCTGGCTGGAGCTCCACGAGCCCGAGACCTATGCGGCCATACTGAACGCCGACCGTATCAGCTGCGAGCGCTTCGACGGGTTCGGTTCCGCCCTGGCTCAGGCCTACAATCACACCATCCTGCCCTTGTCCTCGAGCCGAGATAAGCGCACCCAGGTCCTCTGGGGAATCGCGGACTTTGTCCACAGGTTCAAGCGCCGGCCGGAGGGCATGTGGCTCCCGGAAACCGCGGTGGACCTCGAATCCCTAGAAATCCTGGCCGAAGAGGGGATCCGCTTCACGATCCTGGCCCCCCACCAGGCCCGGCGCACTCGGAAACCGGGAGCCAAAACCTGGCGGGAGGTCACGGATGCCGGTGTGGATACGCGGTTCCCCTATCTCTGCCGCCTCGCCTCCGGCCGGACTATGGCCCTGTTTTTCTATGATGGTCCACTTTCCCGGGAGGTGGCGTTCGGCGATGTCCTGAAACACGGCCGGAGGCTGGCCGACGGCCTGCTACAGGGGGCCGATCCCCGGGCCGGGTTCGCCCAGCTCCGGCACATCGCCGTAGACGGTGAGACCTTC
>JAUXEH010000397.1 GCA_030620655.1 Candidatus Aminicenantota bacterium
GCCAGGTAGTAGTGGTATTTCAGGAGGCGGTTGTAGGTCCGTTGCTCCATGTCATCCAGGTAGGCGGAGGCCCTTCCATCACAGACGAGCAACCCGGATGTCACACCGCGGTTCATCGCGTCGATCGCCAGCATGTTGCGGGTGATCAGATTGGAAAGTGCAGCGACCTTCTGCATCGTGGTGATCAGTTCGTCCGTGAACTCCCTGTTCTTCTGCATGAGGCCTTTAACCCTCTCCACGAGTCCCTTAAATTCCGGATCCATGCTTTCTACCTGTTCCAGCTCTGTGAGCACGCCGGGTTCGGGTGCCTTGTTCTC
This sequence comes from Candidatus Aminicenantota bacterium, assembly GCA_030620655.1. Lineage (GTDB taxonomy): Bacteria > Acidobacteriota > Aminicenantia > Aminicenantales > Aminicenantaceae > JAUXEH01. The sequence continues at coordinate 318 of JAUXEH010000397.1, forward strand.
GGCCAAGAAACTTTTGACATCGGCGAGGCCCCCCGAAAGTCCGGCACTGGCCGCACTCATGGTCTCAAGGTAAGCGAAGGCATCGGACTCCACGGTATAAGGATCGATCCCATCCTTGGCCGTTTGCTGATTGGAGGCCGCGGTATCAAAACCTGACTGAAGAAAGGTGGATGTGACATCATCCTGCCAGACGATGGATTCCCATGACTTTTCAGGGTCAATGGAGCTGAGTTCCGCCAGGCCCTTGCCCAGAGACCCAAAGCCAGGCTGAAAGACAGGGACCACCTTACAACCCCAGGCTGCGATTCTCAGACTCACCTTGAGCTTTGTCTGCCAATCCGCATCATGGCCGAAGATCAACTCCTTTTCCCTGGCCTCCATCTCGCGCTGCGTTTCGCGGATCAACACCTGGAGATCCTCGGCCTTGCTCTTCAGGAGAGGAATCCGGCTCACGGCATCGTCATAGTCATCCTTGGCCTGGGCAATCTCCTCTTTGAGTTTGTTGCGGGCTTCCACGAGGGCCGCGGCCTTTGCCGCCTCACCCTTCTCCGTGGTTCGTATCCAGTAGGCCAGGTAAAGCATGCGGATGGCGCGGTCGATTTCCTGGCTGAACAGGGCATAGTTGACCTCGAAGCTCAGCATGGGGACCCAGCCGGCAGGGTTCCCGAAGTAATCGAGGTTGTTCGCGAGCTGCTGGAGCAGGATCTGCATCTCGTCGTACATCTGCTCCAGTTCGAACCTGACCCTCCCGTCCAGCGAATCCCAGCCGGGGTCCGCCTTGTATTCATCCAATATGGCGACATAGTCGCTGAGAAGGGCTTCGGCCTCTGATATGTGCTCCCCGATGTAGTCTTCCCTCGCATGATTCAGGATTTTCCTCAACATCAGGGGGTGCACCCAGGCGTAGGGCGATCCGGACACCTCGTAAACTCCTGCCGGTCCCGCTGGGTTCTCCGCCTGGGTGACGGGTGCATCTGCGCCAGCTTGAGTGGGCCACTGCGGATTGTAATATACAGTATGCTTCACTCTACCGTCCCAATAGAGATCCACGTGAATGGCATACATCGGCCATCCTGGTAATCCTCCTCTGTAATAATTTTCCCCTGGGGGATAATTGGGAGCCCCACTGGCGCCGCCGGCAAGAGAAGACAGTCCGGCAAACTCATAGTTCGAGAACAAACTCCCTCCCGCGTCCCCTTCCCCGGGCTTGCCGGATGGTGTTGCATCGGTACCGTTTTCAGGCCACCTGGCATCGCCATGCTTGGCAAGCCCGCACTCCCAGTACGTGATATATTGGCCTGACGGTGCAGGGTATTCATCATGAGTAAAAAGTATGTCACACTCAACCCAAGCCCACATTGTGTATACGGTGAATCCTTGACTTCCGTGCTTCCCGGCGCCGCCCGGCTGCCCCTTGCCGCCGGTGAGGTCGATCTTGGGCCCAGGTGTGTCGGAGTAGACTTGGGAGATGTACAGGGTCACGTTCCCTGCCTTGAGGCCATCCACACCGTCTGTAGACGGTAGTGGAGTAGTAGTTTCCTCCTCAGGGGTTGTTTTGAGCTGACCGTCTCCCTCAAATCGCAGATTCCGCGCATAGATGGTCACGTTGGTCTGTTTCAGCCGGGCCGGACTGCGGAACGTCACGGTCTCGCCGATGATTTCCATCACTTCTATGTCCCACTGACTCCCGTCGAAATAGGCCTCATAGAGGCCGTTGTCATGCCCCTCTTCAATTTCCACGTTTTCCCCGACGATTTGGACGCTCCGCGTCTTGGTGTTTAGATGATAATTAAAGTTGTCTTCCTCATCAAGAAGTTCACTCTCAAAGACCTTTATTTCGTAGGTTGTGACCACAGGCGGCTCATGTTCGTGCGTGCCGAAGACGGTCTGCTCCGGCATCAGGTTCGGTTGGGGGGTTATCACAAAGGACTGGGACGTTGTCTGAACACCGAGTGAGGCGGCAATGGTGACGGTGAAGGGCGTATTGTCGGCTGGATCCGGGTCATAGCTGAAAAGCCAATCGGCCTCCGCAACGGATACAAGCGAAATCGCACCGGTTGGTTGGGGATCAGCCTCCATGGAAAAAGACACCGAAGGCGTGTCGTTCCAGTTCACCAGAAAATTACTGATGGCACCGTGCCACACGGTCTGGTCCGGAATTGCCCCTATATTGTACCTCGGGAGGGCACCTTGCGCGGAGGCCCAGGGAAACAGGGCGGCCAGCAAAACGGTGAGAAGCATGATGACAGATGTTATTAGTTTCCTGGCGGCACATCCTCGCGTATTAGAATTGTTCTCAGATCTTATTATCTCAGACATTTATGTTTCCCCCTTTTTTAGAAAATCAGAAAGATAATGCTTTCGTCTTCAAAAGGTTTTCTTACGAAGAGTTCCAAAAGGCAAAGTGCAACGTTGTCAAGTCCA
>JAUXEH010000328.1 GCA_030620655.1 Candidatus Aminicenantota bacterium
AAGCTGATAAGGAAGCCGTCCGGAGGCGAGCGGGCATGGTTCCTCGAAGAGGAGAGCGAGCCGAGGAATTAGGTGAGTTTCCTCGCTGGGGAAAATCACCGGGCTGACATTTCAGCTTGCCCGACTGATCGAAGAATCAATACGGTTTTGGAAGTGTTTGTGCGGAATCAGGCCGATTGACCGGGGCTGCGGCCTGTGCTATATGTGGATTAGTTAGCCTCGCATGGATATCACAGAAATCATTGCTTACGTCGTGGGCGTGGCCCTGCTCATGCTCTGTTCGGCCTTTTTTTCCGGGACTGAGACCGCTCTTTCGGCGTTGACCCGGACCCAGGTCCTGAGGATGCGCAGGGATGGGACAGGTGGGAGCGCTGCCGTGGTCCGGTTCCTGGACGAGCCCCGCCGGCTGTTCATCACGGTGCTTTTCGGCAATACGCTGGTGAACATGGCGTTTGTCACCATCACGGGCGCGCTGATCTACGATACTTTGTTCAAAGGCAGGCATCCGGGTGCCGCCTATGTGACCGCCATCCTGGCCGAGACGACCATCCTGCTCCTCTTCGGGGAGATCACGCCAAAATCCCTTGCCATCCGGAATCCCGAAAGGTTTTCGCGCATGACCGCTCCCCTCCTTTGGAGTTTTTCCCGTCTCATCTTCCCGTTCCGCCGGATTTTGCGGTTTCTGACCGATATCCTCCTGCCTCTCTTCGGGGTGCGCAGCCTGGTCGATGCCCGCCCGGTTACCAGCGAAGAGATCAGGGAAACGGTGCGCGCCACGGCAGAAGGCGGGGCCATAGACGAACACGAGGGAGAGGTCCTCTCCAAGGTCTTCGAGCTGCAGGACACCAAGGTCAAGGAGATCCTCGTCCCCCGCACCAAGATGGTCGGAGTCGAAGTCTCCACCACCATCCGGGATGCCTTTAAGACGGCTATGCAGCGGGGTCACTCCCGGCTCCCGGTCTTCCGTACGCGCCTCGATAACATCTGCGGCATTTTCTATGTCAAGGACCTGCCGCGCTGGCGAAACGTGAATGTGGAAAGATTGGGATACAGCCGCCTGGAGGAGCTCACCCTGGATGATTTCCTTTCCAACCAGGAGCTGCTGGGAGCCCAGAATCCGGGCCAGGAGAACACGCTGGTCCGGCCTCCTTTTTTTGTGTTCAGGACGCAGAATATCGGAATCCTGCTGCGGGATATGACACGGAATAAGCAGCAGATGGCCATCCTCCTGGATGAGTTCGGGGGGGTGGAGGGGCTGGTCACGTCCGAGGATATCGTGGAAGAGGTAGTGGGAGAGATCCGGGACGAGTATGATGTCCTGCCCGAACAGGATGTGGTTCGGGAGGAGGGGCGTGCGGAGCGCTACCTGGTCCCCGGATCCATGAGCCTGCGGGCCCTCAACCGGCGCCTGGATCTCAGGCTGGACATAACGATCGCGGACACGGTGAGCGGCTATGTCACGCATCTCTCCGGCACCATACCTAGAGAGGGGGACAAGATCCAGGATGAACCCAGGGGGCTCGTGTTCGAGGTCAAAAAGATGGCAGGCACCCGCATCGATATGCTGCGCGTACAGGTCAAGCGCCGCGCTTCCGGCCAGCCGCCCCCGGCGCTTTTTGTGCTCCTGGCCCTGGTGCCGCTGCTCGGGATGGCCGTCTCGGGATCCCCGGCCGGCGCCGCGGGGGAGCCCACGGGCTTGACCTATCTGGCCGCTTACTTTTTTTTGCTGATTTGTTCGCTCGCCATGATGGCATTTTTCAACGGCTCGGAGACGGCCGTGGTGTCTGCCTCATCGGTTCGGATCGAGATCCTGGCACAGCAGAACGACCGGCGGGCCCGGTTTATCAAAGCCCTGATGCGGGAGCCGGACCGCATGCTGGGAACCGTGCTGGTGGGTACGAATCTCATGGTTGCGGCCGCAGGGCTGGCAGGACTGCAGCTGACCCGCATGCTGCTCCCCCATCACGAGCGGTTCCAGGAGCTGGCCAACACCCTGGTCATGACCTTCGTGATCCTCCTGTTCTGTGAGATCCTCCCCAAGACCGTTTTTCGTGCCCGGGCGGACAGCCTGGCGCTGCGCAGCGCCCGCATGCTGCGCGTCTCGGCTGCCCTGCTGCGCCCCCTCGTGATGTTTTTCACCATGATCTCACAGAGAGTCGTTCGCTTCGCTGGAGACGAGGACAAGGCGGAAAGATCCCGCATCATGCGCGAGGAGCTCAAGCTGCTGGCCGAGATGGGGGAAGAAGCGGGAACACTGAAGAAAGACCAGATCCGGATGGTCCACGGGGTATTGGACCTGGACGCGCGCACCATCGGGAAGATCATGACGCCCCTGGTCGATATGGTCGCCCTCCCCGAAACGTCTCCGGTGGAGGTCTTCATGCAGCAGGTCGCCCATACGGGATTCTCCCGCATCCCGGTTTATAGGGGCCGGATCGACAACATCGTGGGGGTCGTGAACGTGCTGGATGTGCTCTATGCCGAGGCGCTTCCCGACACCATCACCTCGTTCATCCGGCGGGATATCCAGCATGAACCCGAATCCCGGCGCGTCCTCCCCCTGCTCAAGGAGCTCAGCCGCAGGCCCATGGTGTTTGTGGTGGATGAGTACGGCGGGGTGGTGGGCCTGGTGACCATCGAAGACTTGGTGGAAGAAGTCATGGGCGACATATGGGACGAGAAGGACAGGGAGGAGACAGAGGTCGTGAAGAGGATCAGCGACCGGGTCCTGGACTGCGACGGAAAGGCCGAGATCCAGCTGCTGAATCTCGATTACGGCCTGTCCCTGCCGGAGGGGGAGTACAATACCCTCGCGGGATATGTGATGGAGAGGATGCAGAGAATCCCCAGGAAAGGGGAGAGCCTGGTCGAGGGGGGCATGAAGTTCCTGGTCCTGGACGCGGACGCCAAGAGTGTGCACCGGATCCGGGTCATAAAAAAATAGAGGAAGGAGGAAGGGTATGAAACCCAAGTACATCGTTATTCTGATCTTAGTGCTGCTGGCGGTCGTCTTTGTCATTCAGAATTCAGCCATGGTGACCATCAAGCTGTTTTTCTGGAGCATCAGCATGAACCAGATCATCATGATCTGCGGCCTCCTGCTGGTGGGCTTCCTCATCGGTTTTCTGGTGACCCGGCGCTAGCGCGCCCTGCCGCCTCGCATCCGAATGCTCCGGCATCAGGCTGCCCCACAGGGATTTCCCTGAGATGAGCTTGAGCCCCTGAAACGAACAGAATTATCTTTGACCTGGTGAATCGGGTGTGATATTACCAAATGAGCTTCATTCGAGTGGAGTTTTGTTCCGTATAAAGAGTCGGAGGACATCATGAAGAAAATCCTGAGTTTGAGCGCGATCGTGTTGTGCCTGGTCTGGGCCGGCACGAGTTTTATCCCGGCGCAGCACACGCCCTGGATGATCTGGACCCTGCTGCCCCAGGCCCAGATGGACGAGATCGTTGGTGAGGCGTCCGGGGAAACCGCATTCAACACCATCATGGAGACCGGCGGATACAACAAGAACCGCCGGGCGGAGGAGTATGC
>JAUXEH010000259.1 GCA_030620655.1 Candidatus Aminicenantota bacterium
ATCGAGCGGCCAGTGCACCCCCACGGCTATGCGAGAGAATGCGATGAACGCTCCCACAGCGATGAGAACCCAGCGCAGCCATTTCTTGGCAGTGGTCAGTATGAAGACCCCAACCAGATTGAAGACCATTGAGGCATGGCCTGAGGGGAACGCGTTCTGGCCCCAGTCCGGGCCTATGAGATTGAACTCATGCGGCTCCAAAACTCTGGGAGGTCGAGGCACGTTCATCATGTGTTTTATTCCCTGCCCGGCCAGGGTGAAGAGGATGGCAGCCAGAAGGACTGCCCAGATGTATTGGGGCTTGCGGTAGATAAAGGGCAGGAGTATGACGAACGTGACCAGGCCGTCCGAGAAAAAAGTGACCAAAGTCCAGAGCTGGTCGATGAACTGTGCGGCAAAACCGTTTATGGCGAAAAAGAGATCCCGGTTGAGATCCCCGAAATATATGACGGCCATTAGAACCAGACACACCAGGACGAATCCCCAGATCCAGGCTGGGCCGGCTTTGATCAGCTTGTCGGGATGGCTGTCCATGGTCGGTGAGGAATTCCCGGCTTGTATCATCGCAAGGATATATGGTATTAGATCCGGATAAGTTCAACAAGCCTGAACTCAAGAAACTCACTAAGTCAGGCAGGTAATAGATGTGCCTGATGGTGAATTTAACGGTTTTTTCTAGTGAGGCACGAGAGGTGGCCGACGGCGACCACGATGAGGGCGCCGACCAGTGAGTAGAGGGGCCAGGCGATGGTCAGGCCTTCCCCTGGGAGCAGGGCCTGGATCGGCCCCTTGACCAGGAAGAGCAGGGCGATGAGGCCCGAGAAGAACCCTGTGAGGGCATCCCTTGTGTCCAATTTTTTGGTGAAGACGCCGAGGACGAAGGCGCCCAGCAGGCCCCCGTAGGTGTAGGAGGCGATGGCCAGCCCGAGTTCCACGACGGCCGGCCGCACGCCTGTTGAGCCCAGTTGGAGGACCGCGAAGACGTAGGCGGACCCGGTGAGGATGAGGCCCCAGACAATGGTGATCATGCGGGATACCCTGAGGTCTTTCTCCGGGGTGTTGTCACGGCCCCAGCGCGGCTTGTAGAGATCGAGGGTCGTGGCCGAGGCCAGTGAATTGACCGACGAGGAGAGCGTGCTCATGGCTGCGGCCAGGATGGCGGCCACGATCAGGCCCGAGACCCCGGGGGGGAGCTGTTCCACGATGAACTTGGCGAAGACCTCGTCCATGGTGGCCAGGCCGAGTGCGGCCGGGGTCTGCCCGGAGTAAAAGACATAGAGCAGGAGCCCGATCCAGAGGAAGAGCGAAAACTGGAGGAAAACCAGGACGCCGCTGCTGACGAGGGCTTTCTGGGCCGAGCGGAGGCTCCTGGTAGCCAGGAGGCGCTGGACGATGAGCTGGTCTGTGCCGTGGGAGGCGATGGAAAACACCCCGCCGCCGATGAGGGCGATCCAGAAGGTGTAGGGCTGGGCGATGAACTCCCGGAAGCTCAGGTCGAACCCGAAATAGAAGAGCCTGAGCTTCCCGGTCTCCTGCAGGGCTCCGAGGACACCCGAGGCGTTCTCGGGCAGGCGGGCCAGGAGGATGCCCACGGCCAGGAGTGCGCCTCCGATGTAGACTATCATCTGGATGACATCCATCCACACCACGGCCTTGATCCCGCCCAGGAAGGTGTAGGCCAGAGTCACGGAGGAGATGATGAGGATGGAGACCAGGTAGATAGTGAGGTCCGGGGCCCGGAACCCGGCCAACCGGAGGATGATGGCGATGGGGATGGCCGATGCGAAGAGCCGAACGCCGTCAGCCAGGAGCCTGGTCACCATGAAGGTCGTGCTGGCGGCTGTGCGCATGCCCGGGCCGAAGCGCAAACCCAGGAACTCATAGGCCGTAGAGAGTTCCCCCTGAAAGTAGCGGGGCAAAAAGACCAGGCTCACGACGGTCCGGCCCAGGATGTATCCGAAGGTGATCTGCAGGAAAGTCAGGTCCCCGCCGTAGGCCACGGCCGGGATGCTGATGAAGGTAAGCGTGCTGGTCTCTGTGGCCACCACGGACAAGAGGACCGCCCACCAGGGCAGGCGGCGGCCGCCCAGGAAGTAATCCGCGGTGGATCGCTGGCGGCCGGATACGAGGAGGCCGAAGACCATCACGCCCAGCAGGTAGAGAATCACTACCAGGTAGTCGATAGCACTGAATCCCATTTCAATCCAGGATTGTACTGCTTTATGGTGTTCGCCTCAAGGCTGGGTTGTGGCGGCCAAGAAAGCCTTCGAGGCCCACGGAGTCCAGCACAGCCAGCGCCTCGTCCCAGCTCACGGACCTCTGCTCCCGCAGGGCTTCGAGGATCCGGATGATGGAGAGCGCCACCTCGCTCTGCTGGCCTTTGTGCTCGGAGAGGAAGTCCATGGCGTCGAACAGAACGGCATTGGCCTGGGCGTAGGTTACGGGTTCTGCCTCGCCATGACGGCCGGTCCATTCTTCCTGGGCCAGGGTGTCGTTGACATGGCTCAGGATGAGGTGGGTGGCGCGGCCGATGAGTTTCAGGTTGGTGGGATCCACGTTGGTCATGGTGTTGCCCACGACCAGGCCCAGCCTGGCCATCACGGCAGTGGAGTGGGCGTTCAGGAGCATCTTGAGGAGTGTCTGGCGCTGGAGGCTCAGGGGATCGTCCTGTGAGTCGATGGGGATTGTGATCAACGCATCTTTTTCCTTGGTGAGTGAAAGCTGTCTGAAAACATCCCCGGCTTCCTGAGGGGAGACATCTCCTACCAGGATCAGGGCCACGGCCGCTTGGTTTTGCCTGCAGAGCGAGATGAACCGGGAGAAGGGAGAGTCGGCGTCCTTCAATTGCACGATCTCATCGTCCACACACACCACGACCCCGAGGTCTCCGGGCCGCGGCCCTCGAGCTTGGGCGATTTCCTCTGAAAAGGAGAAGTCATAGAGGAGTTCCTGATCGTTTCCGGCTTGGGACAGGCTTTTGAGGGCGGAGTTTCTGAGCCAGCTGTCCTGGATCTGGATGACGAAGTGGGGATAATACGCCTCTTTTTCCAGGCCGCGGAAGGGCCTTCCCAGGAACCTCAGCCAAGCTGACTCCTGGTCCACAGCGGCCGTCCACACCTGGAGCCAGCACCTTCGCTCCTGCTCGTTCACGGTGTCCAGGGGGTGGAGGTGGAACGTGGGGCTGCGCTCGGCACAGTCGACAAAGACCGGGATCAGGGCGCTGCCGGCGAAGTAGACGGCGCGCCTGTCCATCCGAAAGGTGTCCGATTCCAATGATGTAAGGCGGGTGATCTCGCCCAGCGATGCGGCCAGCCTATCCCGGAGCTCATCGAAGCTCAGAAGCCTGTGTCTTAATATTGCACCAGGTGCAATATTCTGAGAAATTTCATCTGTTGGTGATTCAAAGCTGAGTGATCTTTGACCCAAAGAGTCAGCGTCTGGTGCTGCTTCATCTGAGGCATTCTGGTCCTGTGCATCCTTGTCGGGCGTATTCGCATCTGACAGATCTGTGTCAGATGCAGCTGAATCTGTACTTGTAATAAATCCGAGGTTCTGTATGTCCTCGTGTGAAAAAAATTCCGCAAGTACGCCAAGGATCCCGGCCTCCAGCACGGCCCCCATGACAAAGGTCTCGATGGTGGCGGCCTGCATGCGCGTGGAGCCGGCGACGGCCTGGGGCCCGGTGGTCAGGTTGATCCGCGATATGGCCGGCTGCTCTAAAACCTTCCGGCTCCGTTCGAACGGCTCGAGTATCTCATCCGGGTTGTTGTACATGAAGAAGATGTGCCGGCGGGCCTCCTCTTTCGCCTCCTCGGTCAGTTCCCCGTACTGGTTCAGGGCCGCCAGGACGGCGCCTAAAACAGAGGATGTCTCCCCGCCTTCGGTAATACCGAACACGACGTCGCCCTGTTGGATGCCCCGGTCCTCGAACTGGAGCCGGCCCATGAGCTCCAGGTCCTCGAAGCCTTCGAGCGAGCTTATGAGCGCCCGGTCGCCGCCCGTCAGCTCCCCGATGAGCCTCGATTCGATGTCTTCGGGCAGCGACTCCTTGAGCTTGTCCCACACCGGGCTGTTCTTCACCCGGGACCAGAAGGGCCGCCAGAGCGCGCTCTCCATCTGCTTGGCCAGGCGGCCTGTGGACCCGCACCCGTAGATGAAGATTTTCCGGTTCTCCCGGATGGCCCGGCTTACCGCCTGCGCGGCTTGTGTCAAGGTGTCGAGCTCGGCCGGATCCTCGACCAGCTGGTGAAGCCTTAGGGAGATGTCCTCATCCACCGAGAAGATCTGCTCCAGGCCGGCCCGGACATCGTCCTTTATCACAAAGCTCAGGTTCCAGGTCTTGGGGTGGCGCTGCTCGGTGAGCAGGGTGTGGAGCTGGAACTGCGTCTTGTTCTCGACATAATCCCGGGACTGGGGAGCGGTCGCGAGCTTGAGCAGGGACAGCAGAGGCTCTCGTTTCTGGTTTATCTCTGATTCAGCCATTTTTCGACTTTCACACAGTTTCTATGGACTCACTCTGCTCCTGCCATTGTCCTTCATCATCAATCCGCTCCCCTTCGTTCCCTGTGATTCCCATCATACCACACCTTTGGCATCGATGCGGCCACTAGGACCGCTGTTTAGAACAGCTTCATCTGGCCGTCCCTTTTCCTCACGGGGGCAGGGGCCTCGGGCTGCTCCAGCAGCTCCTCC
>JAUXEH010000035.1 GCA_030620655.1 Candidatus Aminicenantota bacterium
CACAGGCATCTGCTGCTGAATTTCGAGGCCGTAGATTGGGAGACCACCGTTTGGGTGAACGGTCACAAGGTCGGGACCCACCGGGGCGGGTATGATCCCTTTTCCTTCGACATCACCCATGCCCTCGCGAAAAGAGGCGAGCAGGAGGTCGTGCTTGCGGTGTGGGACCCCACAGACACCGGGACCCAGCCCCGGGGGAAGCAGGTCCATGCCCCGCACGGGATCTGGTACACGGCAGTCACCGGCATCTGGCGCAGTGTGTGGCTGGAGCCTGTCTCCGAGGTCCATATCCGGGCACTCCGCATAACACCCGACACGACCCGGGGCCACGTTCTGGTGAGGGCCGAGTGCTCGGGCGATGCCGCGGCTTACGGGATCGTCGTGGAAGCCCTGGACGGAGAGACTCCCGTGGCCCTGCGCGGGGGGCGTGTGGGACGCGGCGTCCGTATTCCGCTCAAGGACCCCAAGCTTTGGTCGCCGGATTCCCCCTTCCTCTACGGCCTGCGGATCAAACTCGAGGATGGATACGGCCGGGATGTTGATGAGGTGAACAGCTATTTCGGGATGCGCAGCATTTCCCTGGAAAAAGACACCGGCGGCGTCAATCGTTTGTTCCTCAACGGCCGGCCGCTTTTCCAGTTCGGCCCGCTGGACCAGGGATGGTGGCCGGATGGGCTGTACACCGCGGCCAGCGACGAGGCCCTGCGCTATGATGTGGAGGCCACCAAGGAGCTGGGATTCAACATGCTGCGCAAGCATGTCAAGATCGAGCCCAGGCGTTTCTATTACTGGTGCGACAAGCTGGGCATTCTGGTCTGGCAGGACATGCCCAGTGGAGACACCTACATCAGGCGGGAGGACCCGGATCTTGAACGCTCGCAGCCGTCCGAGGAGCAGTTCCTGTATGAGATGGAACGGATGATCGAGACCCTGTACAGCCATCCCAGCATCGTCATGTGGGTCCCTTTCAACGAGGGATGGGGACAGTTCAAGACTCTGGAGATCGTGCGGCGCATCCGAGAGCTGGACCCCACTCGCCTGGTCGACAATACCAGCGGCTGGTCCGACCGAGGAGTGGGAGACGTGCATGACGTGCATGCCTACCCAGGGCCTGCCGCCCCTGCGAACGAGGCCAAGCGGGCGGCCGTGCTGGGTGAGTTCGGGGGCCTGGGACTTCCTGTGGAGGATCACACCTGGCAGGAAGAGAAGAACTGGGGTTACCGGTCGTTCAAGACTCCCGAGGAGCTGACCGACGCCTATCTGGATCTGCTGAGGCGGCTGGGGCCGCTGATCGACCGGGGGCTCGCCGCGGCCGTCTACACCCAGACCTCGGATGTGGAGATCGAGGTCAACGGCCTCATGACCTACGACCGGGCGCTGATCAAGATGGACGCGGAGCGGGTGGCCCGGGCCACCCGAGACATCGTACGCCGGTTCGAACGGAGGACGCCATGACCGGGGCCAAAGGAACCCCCCCCCATCCGTTTTTTGAGTTTGCGTTACGACTAAACTATGGATGTTGTGGTACAATATGGCCGAAGTGAAGACTAGGGGAGGTAGACGAATGCTGTCTCACATGGGGTTTTTCTGTATGCTTATGTCTATCGTTCTCTGCCTGCCGGCGGCGGGCGCCCAGGCTGTTCAGGATGAGGACTATATCCTCATCCAGGCGCGTTCCGTGCAGGGAGATGGGATATATTCCAACAGTCTCAAGTTGCTCATAGACGGCACGTTCGCCAACGATGCCCGTCCCTGGAACGATGCCCGGTGTGTGTACTGGGAGGATGAGCAGGCGCACTTCACACTGGACCTGGGAGCCGAATTCCTGATCGTGGACGTCCTGCTGCAGGTGGATGATGATGACATCTACACCATCGAATATTCCGTGGACGGGCTGAATTTTATCCCGCTGCACGTCTTCTATCCCGGATACGGTGAGACAGGGGTGGGGCTGGACACCATGAGCTCGAATCCCGAGAATCCGGACTATGCCTCTCTTCCGGAAAAGGAACCCGTGCAGGCGCGCTACATCCGCCTTTCGGCGTCCAGCGGGGACCGGAAGTACGCCCTGGCCGAGCTCCAGGTCTTTGGATATCCTCTGGAAGAGGAGGAAGCCGGGGAGAACTGGATCGTCACGCCTACAGGGATCCAGGGATTCGGTGCCTTCTCCCGTGATGCCGCCCTGATCATAGACGGCTTCACCCCGGCGGAAGGGAGCGTATGGGAGGATGATGGGATCGTTTACTGGGAAGACCTCGAGGCCTATTTTGTGGTGGACCTGGGCAGGGCCTATGAAGTGACAGCCGTCCAGATCCAGGTCAATGTCGGGGGGCGGTACCGCATCGATTACTCCCTGGATGATAGGGAGTATATCTCGCTGGTGGAGATCGTAGGCGCCGTCGGGGACAAAGGCTCCGGGATGGACACCATTAGCACCCTCCCCACAGATCCTGAGTATGTGATCGATCTGGATTTTTTCCCGGCCGAAGCCCGGTATTTGAAGATCTACGCTGTCGAGGGAGACGGGCCCTATGCCGTTTCCGAGCTTCAGGTCTATGCGGTGGAGAGACGGGGGCATGCAGATCGTCACGGCGGCCGGTGAGGGTGCCCGCGCAGCCATGTCCGTGCTGATGTTCCTGCGCAGGAAGCCATAGGGGCCCTCTTTCCCCGGTATCACGGTAAAATCACCCCCTGTTTCATCCTGAGAGAGGATTGTCTGTTCCCGGCCTAGCCCTTACCATTTATCTATATTCTACTAGAGGATTATATGGTGAGGAGGCTCTCTATGAAACTCCATAAAACCTGGGCAGCCGTCCTGTTTCTGTGCGTGTGTGTGACCATGGCATCGGCCCAGACAAAAAAGCTGCGGGTGGTGGCTGACTCGGCCAACATCTACATCGAACCCCATAAGGGCAGCACGGTGATCGGTGCGGTCCGCAAGGGGACCATCCTCACCCTGTTCGACTCCGGTACCGGGGGGGAGAAATCATGGTTCTATATTTCCTTCTATTCGGAAGAGAAATGGGCCACCATCACCGGTTTTGTAGAGGCCTCCATGGTCGCGGCCGCAGGTGCTCCGGCGAAACCTCAGGTAGAGGAGCGTCCGATTCCTGAGGAGAAAAAGACCCCGCCTGAGATAACAGAAAAGAAACCCGAGGTGAAGGCTGAGAAGGCGGCGGCGGAGCCGGCTGCAGTCAAACCCCGAACTGAGGAAGGGAAAGAAGAGGCATCCAGCCTTGTCCGCGGTACCGGTGAGGTCAAGGTCACGGGAGAGAAACCGGCCATCCGGGCGGCGCCCGCGGATGATGGCCGCATCCTGCTGGTAGCCAAATTCGGAGAGGTCCTGGAACTCAATGGGAAGATCGGGGCTTGGTACCGGGTCAAGTATCCCCGTCCGGACGGGATCGTACTGGTCGGTTTTGTGAACCAGGCCCAGGTCGAGGTCCTGTCCAGTACGCTGCCGGAGGATGAGACGGCCGCCGTGGAATCGGAGCCGGAACCCGGGGAAGTCGTGGCGGTAGTGACGGTGGCAGCGGAAATGCTGGAGGCGAAGCCGGAGACGCCGCCCGTAGAAATGGAGCGGGTCGAGGCCCCCGATCCCGAGCCTGCCGCCTCTCCCGAGGCCGCAGTCCTCGCGGTCAGGCCTCTGAGCCTCGCCTTTAATGCCGGTTATGCGCTTCCTTCCGAGAGCGCCTATGAAGGAGGCTTTGTTTTCGGTGGCGACATCGCATACCTGGTCAGCCGGAACCTGGCGGTGGTCCTGGGTTTCTACCGCTACCAGTCGCAGGTCGAGGGTTCGCCCGAAGGACTGACCACCGGAAAACTGACGACCCTGCCGATCTCCCTCGGTATTCAGGGACGGTACCCTGTCGGCGAACGCCTGGTCCCTTACGCCGCGGCGGGTGTGGCCTACCACTTCAATTCGTACAAGCTCTGCCAGTTGTGCCAGGACCAATGGGACGCCCTGGGTTTCGATGTCCGCGAGGAGGTCGAGAATGCCCTGGGATTTCAGGTCGGGGCGGGGCTGGACTATCTGATCACGGATTACATCGACCTGAACCTGGACATCCGGTATCAGTTCCTTAAGGGTTCCGGGTCCTGGTCAATGACCGATCAGTTCGGCGGTCCGGGCCTGTCCGGCAGCCTGGACGACCTGAATTTCAACGCGCTGATCCTTCGGGTCGGGGTTAAGATCTTTCTCAAGATTTGGTAGGGGGGAACAGGATGAACATGAAAATGAAGAAAAGAATCGGGATGGGCATGGCCGCAGCGCTCTGCGTCGTGCTGCTTATAAGCGGCTCCTCTCTACCTCCGGTTGAGGGTACTACGGGAAGAGATGGTTATTACCCCGGGTTGGACAGCCCGCTGGGCCAATTGGTTGACATCTACCTGCAGCGCGGCGTCAAGGCTGCCCGTCGGTTTGCGAACCGCCACGGGATCGTGATGCGGGGAAACATGGTTCAGGTGGTGGCCGAGGCCGAACCGTCGGGCACGGACCCCCAAGTGCTGGCCGCGGCTTCGGCAGCGGCCCTGGCAGTTGAGGACATGAACGGGCATGTGGAGACCGGATACCGGCACATGGTTCAGAGTCTGGTCCCACTCGAATCCGTCCAGGCGCTGTCAGAGAACGCGGCGGTGGAATACGTCCGGGTGCCCTTGCGGCCCTATCCGCTGGAGACCAGTGAGGGGGTTACGGGTACCGGCGCCGACCTGTGGCATCCAGCCTATGCCTACAGAGGAGGGGGGACTCCGGCCCGGGTCTGTGTGCTGGACTTGGGATTCAGGGGCTACCAGGACCTGCTGGGGACCGAACTGCCGGCAGCCACCGAAGCCGTATCGTTCCGGGCGGACGGGGACATTGCCGCAGGGACCTCTCATGGCACCGCCAGTGCAGAGGTCATCCATGACATGGCTCCCAACGCGTCCCTGGTGCTTGTCAACTATTCCACGGACGTGGAACACCATCAGGCCGTGGAGTGGATCATCGCCAGCGGTGTGGATATCATCTCCTACTCCATGGGCTGGCTGAGCGCGGGGGCCGGAGACGGGACAGGGCCCATTTGCGAAGATGTGAAAAAGGCTTACGAGGCGGGAGTCGTCTGGATCTCGGCCGCCGGCAACAGCGCGGATCATCACTGGCATGGCAGGTTCACGGACAGAAGCGGGGATACCTGGCATGAGTTCGACAAGAAGGGCGTGCTGAACACCGATTATTTTTCCTTCTCGGCTGAAAAGGGCGAGCGGTTTTCGATCTGGTTGAACTGGGACGATTGGGGCACATGGACAGGGAGCGCCTATGCCGATTCTGAAGGCAATGATTATGACCTATACCTGTATGATAGGAGCTTCACTCTCCTGGACAAGTCCAACTCCAAGCAGACCCAGGGGGCTCCTCCCATTGAGGGTAT
This sequence comes from Candidatus Aminicenantota bacterium, assembly GCA_030620655.1. Classification (GTDB taxonomy): domain Bacteria; phylum Acidobacteriota; class Aminicenantia; order Aminicenantales; family Aminicenantaceae; genus JAUXEH01. Next base: position 5,409 of record JAUXEH010000035.1, read on the forward strand.
AAGCTTCAGGGCGAGATACCAGGGGAGCTACTACATCCGGATAAAGAAGCGAAAGGCCCCCAGGGACTGCATTCTGGAGCTGTTTTTCACCAACGCCGGCAAGCTCGAGCATATCGTACCCTACAGCAGCATCAACGTGCCTGCCGATTCGCCCCATGCCGTGGCCGTAGGGGCCGTGGATTTCAGGGACGACAGCGCCCACGCCTACACCTCGCGGGGTCCCACCAATGACCAGAGGATCAAACCGGATCTGTGCGCCCCTGCGGGCGTGTCCACGATGACGTATGGAAAGTTCGGCTTCTACGGGACCTCGGCTGCTGCCGCCCATGTGGCCGGGGCGGTCGCCCTACTGAAGGAGAAAACCCCATATTCGATGGATCAGATCCTGGTGATTCTCAAGGCGCGTGCCAGGGACCTGGGTCCGGCAGGCAAAGACAACCTGTACGGCGAGGGCCGGCTCAACCTGATCAAATGATACTCGGGGGGCCGTCCGCCTGGTGACGGAGGGGCGCTGTAGAGAGACTGCCCCCTTTTTAGGGGGAATTGGGGATTTTTAGCGGATTTAAAAAGGGGACAGTCTTGTTTTCTGGGCCCAAGAGGAAGTGTCAGGGGAAAATAAAGGAGGGAGATTCTCCAGGCCCAATCTATTGTGAAACTTGCCTTTGGTAGGCGTGTTAAGGGAGCCTGACTTGTTCATCCTATCCTATATGAATGCAGTTTTAGTGCCAAATTCATAACCGGCGTAACCTACAGAAAAATATAAGGTTAGACAGGACACTCATGGGGGGGGAACCAGTCGGATTCTTTACATCTGTAAATAATTTTTACATGGCCGGGAGGGCCCTGGCCTTATGAGCCGGAAGACCCACCCAGCCCCTGGGAAACATGATGTGGGTTATTTTTTCTTGAGGTATATGGAGCCTCCGGAGGTGCGGAGATAGAGTTCCGGTCCACCGCCGTTGATTGTGGCCTCCAGGCGGGACCGTTTGATCTCTCCCTGGACCGTCACCGGGAACTCGGTGTGCACGTTACCGCCGCTGGTGCGGGCATCGACATCGACCCTGATGTCGTCTGCCATGTAAACCGTTACAGATCCACCCGAGGTGGTCAAGCGGCAGGGGCCCTCCGGCTGTCTGGAGATGTGGGCCTTGATGGATCCGCCCGAGGTATCGGCCTGGATGGCACCCATCACCTCGTGCACCGTGATGCTCCCGCCGGATGTATGGGCGTCCACCTCACCGTAGGCCTTCTCTATGGTGATGCTGCCGCCCGAGGTGTGGATGTCGACGCTGCCTTCCACGTTCCCGATCTTTATGGATCCGCCCGAGGTGCGTCCTTCGATGTCGCCGGTGATGCCGTCGAAGGTCAGGCTACCTCCCGAGGTCCGGCTGTTGACCAGGCCCTCCAGCCCCCTGACCTGGATGCTGCCCCCGCTGGTGCGCAGATCCACGTTGTAGACATCGGGGACCGAGATCACGAACTTGACGCGCAGCTTTTTGTTGATGTCGTTCAGCAGCTTTTTGACGATGTTTGTTTCCTCGTAGGTGGCCGTGATGTAAATGTCGCCTCCGCGCTGCTGGAATTCCACCGGGAACTTCTCCAGGATCTTCCGGGCTTCTTCCTTGTCAGAGGTCCTGACTTCCCGGATCACCTTGACTTCCACTGTGTTCCCCCGGTGGCCTTCCACTTCGATGGATCCCCGCTTGGTATCCACGTTCAAGGTTCCGCCGGGCTTGACGTTGAAGGATTTTTCGATAGTGTCTTGGATACTGGCGTAGGCGGTTCCTGAAAGCATCAGTGTGATCACCGCCATTATCAGTATGACAAAATAGGGTTTTCGGACATGCTGAGTCATGCTGTCCCTCCTCTGTGATTGAAGTCTGAGATGTACACGTCATCCTCATTTGTTTATGACGCTTTTACGCCGCAAAAAGTTCGCCTTTTTCTTGCATGTTTTTTGTGGGGCCCGCGCCCCTGGCGGAGATTGACAGTTTCCGGGCTTTCGTGCTATAGCAATATGTCTTTCGATACGATGAAGAATTCAACACGAAAATCCGCGGCGGTCCTGCTGTTGGGTCTCCTAGGCATGGCCGGGCTGCAGTCCTGCCGGCCGGGCGAAACGGTCCCCCAAAACGTGATCTTGTTCATAGCTGACGGCAGCGGCTTCAACCACGTCGCGGCCGCAAGCCTGTTCATGCACGGCCGGGAGGGCGCGCAGGTCTACACGCGTTTCCCCATGAGATGTGCCGTGAGCACCTACCCGGCCGGAGGGCCGGTCTATGATCCCCACTCCGCATGGCAGGCCTTTTCCTATGTCGAAGACGGGACGACGGATTCGGCGGCGGCCGCCACTGCCATGTCCACGGGGGTCAAGACCTGCAACGGGGCGATCAATGTCGACCCGGATAAAAATCGCCTGACATCCGCTTTCGAAATCGCGGAGCAGCGGGGAAAATCCACGGGAATCGTATCCTCCGTGTTCTTCAGCCATGCCACGCCCGCATGTTTCGCAGCCCACAACCCCAGCCGCGACAACTACCTGGCGATCGCCCGCGAGATGCTTCTGGAAAGCCCTGTCGATGTGATCATGGGCTGCGGGCATCCTCTCTTCAACCAGCAGGGGAAACCGGCGCTGGTGCCCTGCTACGCATACATCGGAGGTAAGGAGACCTGGGAGGCGCTGCGGCTGGGCAGGGCTGGTGGGGATGCCGACCTCGATGGCGAGGCCGACGCGTGGACCCTGGTGGAAACAAAGGCCGCGTTCCAGGCCCTGATGTCAGGACCTACGCCCCGACGGGTGCTCGGGATCCCACAGGTTTTCCAGACCCTGCAGCAGGAGCGGATGGGAGATGGCCAGGCCGCTCCCTTTACCGTGTCACTGATCGAGGGCATCCCCACCTTGCGGGAGATGACACTGGCCGCGCTCAATGTGCTGGATGAAGACCGGGATGGTTTCTTTCTCATGGTGGAAGGTGGGGCCGTGGACTGGGCGGCCCATGATAATCAGGACGGGCGGATGATCGAGGAGCAGATCGATTTCGACCGGGCCGTGGAAGCGGTCGTCGACTGGGTGGAAGCCCACAGCAGCTGGAAGGAGACCCTGATCATCGTGACCAGTGACCACGAGACCGGGTATCTCACCGGACCCGGATCCGGAGATATGGCCTCCGGCGATGACGGCATGTCTGCTGTGTGGTTTCCGCTCCAAAACCGGGGCCGGGGGGAGATGCCCGAGCTTCAGTGGAACATCGGTGAACACACCAATTCCCTGGTTCCCTTCTATGCCAAGGGTGCCGGAAGTCTAAGGTTCGAGGAATATGCCGTCGGATCCGACCCGGTCCGGGGAGCGTATCTGGACAACACCGACATCGGCCGTGTGCTTATCGCGTTCCTGGAAGACCGGTGAGGACATCGGTCCCCGCATCGGAACCCTGCAGCAATATCATCAGATTCTTGACTGTGACGGATGTGTGATATACCCTAGGTCCTTGTGAACGAGCTTGTCAGAGACAGAGCCGCCTTCCCAGAGAGTTTCTTTTTTATAATCGTCCGTTCTGGGAGGAGTCTGCTTTGTCCTGTGTCTGTACTTCTAGAGGAGGAACCATGAGAGAGAGGATTATGCGGGCAGTCGTTGTCGTGCTGGCTCTGGCTTTGCTGATTCCCGGGGCGGTCACCCGGGCAACCGGAGGGGCAGAGGAGGCCGCTGTCTCCCCGGAAAAACAGCTGGTCATGGACTGGCTTTCCCGGTCGGAGGTCGTTGAGAAGTTCGGGCGTATCTCGGATTCCATCTGGACATTCGCCGAGCTGGGGATGCAGGAGTTCAAGTCGTCCAAGCTGCTGGCCGACACCCTGGAGGAGGCAGGATTCACGGTGGAAAGGGGAGCGGCGGGCATGCCGACCTGTTTTGTCGCCAGCTACGGTTCCGGCAAACCCGTTATCGGCATCCTGGGGGAATATGACGCGTTGCCCATGCTCTCTCAGAAAGGCCGCGTGCCCACCCAGGATCCGGTGGTGGAGGGGGCGCCCGGGCACGGTTGCGGGCACAATCTCATGGGCACGGCCGCGGCGGCGGCCGCCATCGCCGTCAAGCAGGCTATCGACAGATACAAACTGCCGGGGACGATCAAGGTGTTCGGCTCTCCCGCCGAGGAGACCCTGATCAGCCGGCCCTACATGGTGAAGGCCGGGTTGTTCGAAGGTGTGGATGCGGTCATCGACAACCACAGCAGCAGTACCCTGGCCACCGGTTACGGCCGGGGCGGCAATGCCATGTATTCGGTGATCTTTTCCTTCAAGGGGACGACCGCCCACGGGGCAGGCGCCCCCTGGGCGGCACGGAGCGCCCTGGATGCGGTCGAGCTCATGAATATAGCGGCCAACTTCCTGCGCGAGCATCTCTTCTACACCTACCGGATGCATTATGTCATCATCGGAGGCGGTGAGGCGCCCAACGTGGTCCCGGACCGGGCCTCTGTATGGTATTACATCCGGAATTCGGATGAACGGGTCGAAGACATGTACGAGCGGGTGGTCAACTGCGCCAAAGGAGCTGCCCTGGCTACGGGCACGGAGCTGAGCGAGGTGCATATCCTCTCCGCCATCCACCAGCGCAACGCCAACCAGCGGCTGGCCGAACTGATGTTCAAGAACGTCGAGATCGTGGGCATGCCGGAGTGGACCGAAGAAGAGCACGCCTTTGCCAAGGCCCTGCAGAAGGATCTGGGCCGGACCGAGCGCGGGATGCCCTTAAAACACAGGCCCCTGCGTGGGCCCTCTCCCGTGTTCACGGGAGGAGGCTCTTCGGATGTGGGCGAAGTGACCCGCGTAGTGCCCACCACCACGCTGCTTTTCCCGGGTCAGGTACCTGGCAACATCGGGCATCACTGGTCCTGTGTGGCGGCCAACTACGGCTCCGCGGCCTGGAAGGGGCTGAACGCCGGCGCCAAGGTCATGGCGGCCACGGCCATCGACCTTTTTCAGAAGCCCGAAGAGCTGGAGGCCATGTGGGAGGAGTTCAAGGCCTTCGAGGAGGAGCACCCCTATAAGTCATTCCTTCCGGAAGACGCGAAGCCGCCTCTTGATCTCAATCAGGAGCTGATGGAAAGGTTCCGGGCCCGGATGGAGAGGGCGGAGAAGGAGAGCATCAAATAGGACTTTTCGGAGGATACCGATGACAGCGAGGATCCTTGCTATGAGGAGATGGTGGAAACCCGGGGCGCTGTTCCTGGCCCTTATTCTGTGCTGCAATGGTGTGAGCTTCACGCAGCACGAAAAGCCGGTGCTGCACGGCCGGCACTGGGTCGCCATCACTGGTAAACCCATCGCGGCCACGGCCGGGGCCATGATGTTCCAGAAAGGGGGGAATGCGGTGGACGCGGCCTGTGCCATGCTGGGCGCGACCTGCACCATGTACGATGTGCTGAGCTGGGGAGGGGAGACCCAGGCCCTGATCTTCAACCCCAAGACCGGGAAGGTCATAGGCATCAATGCCCTGGGTGTGGCCCCGACGGGCGCCACAGCCGAATTATACCGGGATAAGGAACTGGACTTTCCTCCAGAGGATGGTCCCCTGTCCGCCGTCACACCCGGCACCCCGGGCGGGCTCATCACCATGCTGGCTGAGTTCGGCACCCTGAGCCTCAGGGAAGTGCTGGAGCCCAGCATGCAGATGGCCGAAGGCTATCCCATGGAGGAAGGCACGGTCAAACGTATCGAGAGGCGCAAGGAACGTCTCAAGCTGTGGCCCTATTCCAAAGCGCTTTTCCTCCCTCATCTGGGCGAGGAGCACGAGGGGCCTCATGTGGGAGAGATCTTCCGCCAGCCCGACCTCCGGGAGACCCTGAGGAAACTGGTGGAAGCCGAGCAGCGGGCACTGGAGGAGGGAAAGAGCCGTAAGGAAGCCATCTACGCCGCCTATGAACGCTTCTACCGGGGAGACATCGCCGAGGAGCTGGTCCGCAGCACTCGAGAGCAGGGTGGGCTCATCACCATGCAGGACCTGGCCGACTGGACCTGTTATCTCGAGGAACCGGTCATGACCACCTACAAAGGCATCGAGGTGTACAAGCTGACCTGTTGGGTGCAGGGGCCCGTCATGCTGCAGATGCTGAACATGCTGGAGGACCTCGACCTCAAGGGGATGGTGTACAACAGCGTCAACTACATCCACACCCTGTATCAGGTGATGAACCACTGCTATGCGGACCGCGATTTCTACTATGGCGATCCCTATGTTCCTCCCGAGGAGCCGCTCCAGGGCCTGCTGTCCAAGGAGTATGCCAGGGAGAGGCTCAAACAGATCGACTGGAACGTCAACGACCCGGATGTCCGGCCCGGTGACCCCTATCCCTTCCAGGACGGTACCAATCCCTATCGGGAGTTCCTGAACAAATGGACCAATAGGCCGGAACAGCCGGAGAAAAAATTGAACGAGGAGGAGTGGGCCGCCCTTGAAGAAAGCTTCTGGACCGGGACCACGTCCATCCAGGCCGCGGACAAGGAGGGTTGGGTGGTGTCCGTGACCCCCTCGGGTGCCTGGATCCCGCCGGTCATCGCCGGCAGGACCGGGATCGCTTTGAGCCAGCGCGCACAGAGTTTCGTCCTCAGGCCGGAGGAAAATCCCTTTAACGTGATCCGGCCGGGCCAGCGGCCGCGTGCCACCCTGACCCCGGGGATGGCGCTGAAAGACGGCCGGCCCTACCTGTCCTTCGCGGTCCAGGGGGGGGATACCCAGGACCAGAACCTGGTCCAGTTCTTCCTCAACATGGTGGAATTTGGTATGAACGTGCAGGAGGCCTGCGAGGCGGCCAACATCACGAGCTATCAGATGCGCAGTTCCTTCGGGCTGCACAAGGTGGAGCCGGGCCGCCTCACGCTGCACGAGAGTGTGTCCGCGGAGTACCGGGATGTCCTGGAGGATATGGGCTATACCATCGATGTGAGGCGCAAGACATCGGGGCCCATCAACGCCATCTTCTTCGACAGGAAGCACGGGAGTTTCTGGGGCGGTTCCAGCAATTACGGGGACGATTACGGCATCGTCTGGTAAAACAAAGACGCTGCCTGAGACAGCAGAAAGAGGACTTGGTGTCTTCATCCGGCCGTTATGGGAGGGCAAAACATGAAATACCGATGTAACGTGTGCAACGTGTATGAATACGACGACGCCATAGGCGACGTCCACACCAAGGTCAAGCCCGGCATCAAGCCGGAGGAGTTCCCCGACAGCTGGGAGTGTCCCATCTGCGGCGCGGACAAGACGCACCTCAAGCCCGTAGAGGAGGCGATCAAGGAAAAGCTGGAAGTCCTGGAAACCTCGACCTGTCCCCGGTGCGGCCGAACCCACACCATCACTGTGTATCACGAGGATCTGGTCGATCTGAACAGCTATCTGGGTGAGTGGAAGCGCAGCTCGGATGAGCTGGAGACCCACATGGCGGACATCCACAGGATGTCGGCCACGGTGGAATCCGTGATCGAGCCCATGCGGACCCGGAAGGATGTGATCTCCTGGGACGATGTCCTGATCAGGGGAGCCCAACTGGCGCGGCTTCCCTTGAACATGGAGTCAGAAGTGAACACACGGACCGTGATCGGGAAGAGGGCCGCACACCCCCTGGTCATCGAAACACCCGTCTTTATTACGCACATGTCTTTCGGGGCCCTGGGCCGGGAGGTCAAGCTCGCGCTCGCCAAAGGCAGCGCCGCGGTCAAGACCGCCATGTGTTCGGGAGAGGGCGGGATCCTGAACGATTCCCTGGTCAGCTCCTACAAATACATCTTCGAGTATGTGCCCAATCAATACAGTGTCACCGATGAGAACCTGCAGCGGGTGGATGCCGTAGAGATCAAGATCGGCCAGTCGTCGAAACCGGGCATGGGCGGACACCTGCCCGCCGCCAAGGTCACGGAAGAGATCGCCGCCGTGCGAGGATTCCCGGTCGGTGAGGAAATCATCAGCCCCGCTCATTTCGAGGACATCACGACACCCGAAGAGCTGAAGGCCAAGGTGGAATGGCTGCGCGCTAAGACTGGCGGCAAACCCATCGGGATCAAGCTGGCGGCCGGCCACATCGAGGCTGACCTGGAGGTGGCCCTTCAGGCCGAGCCGGATTTTATCACCATCGACGGCCGCCCGGGTGCGACCGGAGCATCCCCCAAGATCGTCAAGGCCGCCACCTCGGTCCCGACCATCTTCGCCCTGTACCGGGCTCGGAGGTTCCTGGACGAAAAGGGCGCCGATGGCGTCGCACTCATCATCACCGGCGGGCTGCGGGTATCTTCCGATTTCGCCAAGGCCCTGGCCATGGGAGCGGATGCCATCGCCATCGGTACGGCCGCCCTGATGGCCTGCGCCTGCCAGCAGTACCGGCAGTGTACGACCGGCACCTGTCCGGTGGGGGTCACTACCCAGAACGTGGAGCTGCGCAGCCGCCTGAACGTCGATATATCGGCCCGCAAGCTGGAGAATTTCCTGAATGTTTCCACCAGCGAGCTCAAGGCTTTCGCCCGTTTGACCGGGAACGACGACGTGCACAGGCTTTCTCCCCATGACCTCTGTACGGTCAACTCCGAGATCAGCGGGCACACGGACATCGAGCATGTCTAGCCCCGGATGGCCTTGACTTGGGCTTGATGGCTGATATACCCTTGGGGATATTTTAACTCCCCGGATAAGACGGAAAGGGAATGGAAAAACAAGGGAACAGCACCGCATATCCCGGAAGCGAGGCCGGCACTTTTCCCGCCCTGGACGGCGTCATGCTGTATGAGCGCTGGTGGCGGCCGCAGCCTGAGCCCAAGGCCGGGATCGTCCTGGTACACGGGCTGGCTGAGCACAGCGGGCGGTATGATCCGATCGCTCGACATCTCATGAAGCACGGCTATGCCGTCGATACTTTCGACCTGCGAGGCCATGGAAAGTCCAGTGGAACACCTCTTTACGTCCGAAGCTTCGATGAGTATCTGGATGATTTGGACGTCTTCCTGGACCGGGTCAGGGCCAGGCTGCCGGGCCGGCCGTTGTTCCTTTTGGGTCACAG
>JAUXEH010000082.1 GCA_030620655.1 Candidatus Aminicenantota bacterium
ATCCCTCTTGCTGAAGGGTGGGAGGAAAAGGCGAGGGGGTGGTTGGATGGCTTGACTTTTGTGGGGGGAGGGATACAATACCTTGTCATAGAACAGCCAGGCTGTTTTTTATTCTCCATGCAGGTTTCCAAGCCCGAGACGGGGCAACATCCGATGATGTGTGGAACCGTGCTGATGTCGGGAGTGAGTGAACATGGACGGCGATACGATCAAGCAGACACTGAACCTTCCCCGGACCTCCTTCTCCATGAAGGCAAAGCTGGCTCAAAAAGAGCCTGAGATCATCCGAAAATGGGAAGAATCCGGTCTGTACCAGAAGATCCAGGCCCAGGGTCTTGAGCGCCCCGCGTTCATTCTGCATGATGGGCCTCCCTATGCCAACGGCAACATCCATCTGGGAACGGCGCTGAACAAGATCCTCAAGGATTTCATCGTCAGATCCAAGACCATGGAAGGCTTCAGGGCGCCCTACCGACCCGGATGGGACTGCCACGGCCTGCCCATCGAGATCAAGGTGGACAAGAACCTGGGAGAAAAGAAAAAGGACATGTCTCTAATTGCTGTCCGAGAGGAGTGCAAGAAATATGCGCTCAACTTCGTGGGGATACAGCGTGACCAGTTCCGCCGCCTGGGGGTATCCGGAGAATGGGATAACCCGTATCTCACCCTCGATCCGGAGTATGAAGGGAACGTCCTCCGCTTCCTGGCTGCATTTTTTGCCCGGGGCATCGTTTACAAGGGGAAAAAACCCGTGCTCTGGTGCGCCTCCTGCCGCACGGCTCTGGCCGAGGCGGAGATCGAGTACCAGGACCGCACCTCTCCCTCGATCTACGTCAAGTTCCCCTTGTTATCGGACCTGAGCGGCAAGTACCCTGAACTCGAGGGTAAATCTGTTTCGGTCCTGATCTGGACCACAACCCCTTGGACGCTGCCCGCAAACCTGGCCATCGCTTTCCACCCGGAGTTCGAGTATGCGGCGTTTGAGACGGATGGGGAGGTGTACATCGCGGCGAAGCGCTTGATCCCTGTGCTGGCCGATGCCCTGGGTTTCTCGGCTCCCAAGATTCTCGTGACCTTCCCGGGAAGGGAGATGGAAGGGCTCAAGGCCCGCCATCCATTCATCGACCGGGAGTCGGTGTTCGTGCTGGCGGATTACGTCACACTCGACCAGGGGACGGGAGCCGTCCACACGGCGCCGGGGCACGGGCTGGAAGACTATCTGACCGGTCTGGATTACGGCCTGGACATCTACACTCCGGTGGACAACGACGGCGTATTCACATCCGATGTCGACAAATACGGCGGCATGAGCGTGTTCGCGGCCAATCCTGTCATCCTCGCCGATATGCAGCAGGGCGGTGTCCTCCTGAAATCCGAAGAGATCGTCCATTCCTATCCGCACTGCTGGCGTTGTCAGCAGCCCGTCATCTTTCGAGCCACGGCGCAGTGGTTTATCGCCTTGGATAAAAACGGCTTCAGGGACCAGGCCCTGGAGGCCATCAAAAAGGTTCGCTGGATCCCGCATTGGGGAGAAGAACGCATTGCCGGGATGGTAGGTACCAGGCCGGATTGGTGTATCTCGCGCCAGCGTTCCTGGGGTGTACCCATTCCCGCCTTCGTATGCCTTGACTGCAATACGGCCGTGGCCGACGAAAAGATCGCGCTCTGGGTCGCGGATATTTTTTCCCGGGAGGGCTCCAACGCATGGTTCCAGAAACCCGCGGAGGACCTTATCCCGCCCGATACTCGGTGTCCTGAATGCGGATCCGACCGCCTGGATAAGGAAAACAACATCCTGGATGTCTGGTTCGAGTCCGGATCCAGCCACGGCATACTGGGAAAGAACGAAGACCTTCCCTGGCCGGCCGATGTGTACATCGAGGGGCACGACCAGTACCGGGGCTGGTTCAACAGCTCTCTGCTGGTCGGGGTGGCGGCCAGAGAAGCCTCCCCCTATAAGAGCTGCATCATCCATGGGTTCGTGCTGGATGAACAGGGCCGCGGCATGTCGAAATCGCTGGGAAACATCATCGAACCGAGGGAGGTCATCCAGCAGAACGGGGCTGAGATTCTCCGCCTTTGGGTGGCCATGCTCAACTACAAGGAGGACGTGCGCTACGGTGACGAGACCCTGCAGAGGCTGGTCGAGGCCTACCGCAAGCTGCGCAATACCTGGCGCTTTCTGCTGGGGAACATCCATGAGTTCGCACCCGACAGCGGCAGCCTGCCGTTCAAAGAAATGCATCCTTTCGACCGCTGGATCCTGGAGAAATGTGCGCGTCTGGGGCGCAAGGTGCGCAAGGCCTACGAAGATTTCGAATACCATGTGGTGTTCCATACCGTCTACAACCTGTTCACGGTCGAGCTTAGCCCCTACTACCTGGATGTTCTGAAGGACCGCCTATACTGCTCGGGAAAGGACTCCGAGCCGAGGAGGTCCGCGCAGACCGCGCTCTTCCGTATCCTCCAGGATACCCTCGTCCTGATGGCGCCCATCCTGCCTTTCACCACGGAGGAGGCATGGGAGGCCATGCCGGAATTCGATGGGAAATCCGAGTCGGTGCACCTGGAGCTTTTCCCGGAGTTCTCCGAAGAGTGGCTGGGGGAGCAGCTCTTCCAGGAATGGGAAGCCCTGGGCCGGATCCGGGAGGCGGCGCTCAAGGAACTGGAGAAAGCCCGGGAAGAGAAACTTATCGGGAATTCCCTGGAGGCCGTGATCATAATTCGGGCCCCGGAAGCGGAGCGGACGATCCTCGCGAAATACCGTGCCGAGCTTCCTTCGCTATTCATCGTGTCCGCGGTGGAGCTGGAGGGGGCCGAGGGTGAAGAGATCGAGGTGAACGTTGAACGCGTCCCCTGGCAGAAATGCCAGCGCTGCTGGAATTATTCCGACTATGTGGGGACCAGCGAATCCAATCCCGACTTCTGCCGCCGCTGTGAAGACGTGGTCAAGGACATGGGTTTATGAAAAAGACGATCCCGTATCTTGCCCTGATCGCGGGGATCGTGATCCTGGATCAAGTGACCAAGATGTTGATCCTCAGGAGTGTCCCGAATGGGGCCAGCCGGGTCGTGATCCCGGGTTTCTTCAACCTGAGCCATGTCCGGAACAGGGGAGCGATCTTCGGTTTTTTTTCGCAGAGCGGTAATCCGGTGGTCTATGTGGCCCTGGCTGTGGCATCCCTGGGGGCCCTGGTTCTGGTTATGTATTACTTTATCAAGGTTCCGGCTCAGGACCGGCTTCTGAAGATCACGCTCTCTCTCATCCTGGGCGGGGCTCTCGGCAACCAGGTCGATCGCTTACTCAGGGGCTATGTGGTGGACTTTCTGGAAGTCTATGTAAAGTCGTTCCACTGGCCCTCGTTCAATGTGGCGGATTCGTGTATCACCATCGGCGCCATTCTGCTGGTGTACATTTTCTTTTTCAGGAGAGGTGAAAAATGTTCCCTGTGCTTTTGAAGCTGGGCCCGATCACCCTGCACACCTATGGCTTCATGATGGCGGTGGGAGTGGCCTGCGGCCTGTGGTTCCTGTATGTCCAAGGAAAAAAATATGGACTCGAGGCGGGCAGGCTGGTGGACATGGCGTTTTACACCATCCTGATTTCGCTGCTCGGGGCCAAGCTCGTGCTGCTCGTCGGAGATTTTTCCCGGTACACGCGCAATCCGGGGGAACTGCTGTCGCTGGCCCGGTCCGGAGGCGTTTTTCAGGGAGGGCTGGCCGCCGGCATCGTGTTCGCCCTGTGGTACATGTACCGGCACAAGCTGCCCACCTGGAAGACCGCCGATCTGATAGTCCCTGCCCTGGCCCTGGGGCATGGATTTGGGCGGCTCGGGTGCTTCAGCGCCGGTTGCTGCTACGGCCGAGCCTGCGACACAGCCTTGGGCGTCACCTTTCACAACGAAACGGCGCGTGAGCTGACCGGGATTCCATTGGGTTCGTCCCTGCATCCGGTCCAACTTTATGAAGCGCTGCTCAATTTCCTCAATTTCGGGATCCTATTTTTCATCCTGCGCAAGAAGAAATTCGATGGTCAGGTTTTCGCCATCTACATCTTCAACTATTCTCTAATCCGGTACTTCACGGAATTTTACAGGGGGGATCACGATCCCGATCGCCTGTATCTCATACACTCCTCCTCGCCTTACCTGAGCATCTCCTACCCGCAGCTTTTCTGTATTATCGGTCTGGTGGCGGCGGCGGTGCTCTATTTTATCTTTAAAAAAAGAAAAAGTGCCTGAGACCTTAATTCTGGTGTCCGAGACTGAAGGTGCCGGTCGGAGGATCGATGCCTTTCTGGCGGAATCCCTGCGGGATGTGAGCCGTGCCCGCGTACAGCGCATGATCACCGGGGGCGACGTGCTGGTGGACGGCGGCCCTGTCAAAGCCAGCCACAGGCTGGTTGAAGGGGAGAAAGTGACGGTTTGTCTGACCCGGGTGATGAAAGAGAAGCCGCGGCCCGAGGACATGCCGCTCGATATCCTGCACGAGGACCGGGACATCATCCTAGTGGACAAACCGTCCGGGCTGGTGGTCCATCCCGGCGCCGGCCGGAGAACGCAGACGCTCGTCAATGCGCTGCTCTACCGGTTTCCGGATCTGGCCGGGCAGGAACCGGAAGACCGGCCGGGGATCGTCCACCGGCTGGACAAGGAAACCTCGGGCGTCATGGTCGTGGCGCGTTCACCCCGGGCGCTGATCGATCTTCAGCAGCAGCTCAAGAACAGAGAGGTGGACAAACGGTATCTGGGGCTTGTCTGGGGGAAGATCAATCATGCCGAGGGCCGACTTTCCTGGCCCATCGGGCGGCATGCGCGCCATCGCGACCGCATCTCCATCAGGACCGACAAACCCCGTGAGGCTGAGACACGCTACCGGCTTCTGCAGGCCTATCAAGAATTCGCTTATCTTGAAATCCATCCGCTGACAGGCCGGACACATCAGATCCGTGTGCACATGGCGGCCGCGGGGCATCCCCTGGTTGGGGACAGCCGCTACGGCCGACGCGGGGGAAAAGGGCCGAGCCCGCGGTTGTTCCTGCATGCCGCTACCCTAAAGTTCCGTCACCCCGGTTCCGGCGAAAGGGTGGAGTTCTCCTCGCCCCTCCCGCCGGACCTGCAGGCCGTGCTCGATAGGATCAGGCCTTTATAATATTTATTAAAGACTGACCCCCAAAGTTCTTGAGCTGGGAGTGCCGGATAGTGTATTATATTTGTTACATTTTACTATTCATATGGAGTGACGTTGAAAAATGACAGTGCTCAATCGACCACTCAACTGGAGGCTTCACGATGAAAGACTATGATGCGGAAAAAATCAGGAACATAGCCGTTGTCGGTCACGGGTCCTGCGGTAAGACCACACTGGCCGCCGCCTTCCTGTTCGATACCGGAGCGACCTCGCGGTTCACACAAGTGGATAAAGGGAACACGGTCACCGATTATGATCCGGATGAGATCGAGCGTCGGATTTCTATTAATTCCGCCCTCTGCCATCTGGAGTGGAATGGGCACAAGATCAACCTGATCGATTGTCCAGGTTACACCAACTTTCTCTGGGACACTCGCGCCAGCCTGCGGGCCGTGGATGCGGGCGTCGTGGTGGTGAGTGCAGCGGGCGGTGTCGAGGTCGGCACTGAAAAAGTGTGGGAGATGATGGCCGATCTGGAGATTCCCGGGATTTTTGTGGTTAACAAACTGGACAGGGAAAACGCCGACTTCGATGGCACTGTAGGATCCATACATGAATTCTTCGGCCGCCAGGCGATTCCCGTCCAGATGCCGATCGGTAAGGAGGCCGGATTCACCGGAGTGGTGGATCTGATCAAGCAAAAAGCGATTGTTTTCGAGAAGGATGGCAGCGGGAAATTCAAGGAAGAGGACATCCCCGACGACCTGAAGGATGCGGCTAAGAAAAAGATCGAGGAACTCACCGAGATGGTGGCCGAGAACGACGAGGCCCTCATGGAAAAATATTTCGAGAATGGTGAGTTGTCGCCCCAGGAACTGATCTCCGGTTTCAAGAAGAGCGTGCTGGAGCGTCAGATCTTCCCGATATTCTGCGCATCGGGAGGTTCCAATATCGGCGCACAGACCATCCTGGACGGCATCGTGAATTTCCTGCCGGATCCGATTCAAAAGGGTGAGATCGCCCACGAGGGCGGGACCGTGAAACTGAGCGCGGACCAGCCGTTCTCGGCCCTGGTTTTCAAGACCATCTCGGATCCGTATACGGGACGCATCTCGATCATGCGCGTGTTCTCGGGGAGGGTCAATCCCGATGCCAGCGTGGAGAATATATCCAGGCAGGGCATGGAAAAGCTGGGCGGGCTGTTTTTCCTGCAGGGGAAGGAACAGATCCCCGCGGGACAAGCCAAGGCCGGAGATCTGGTGGCCACCGCCAAACTCAAGGATACGGGGACGGGCGATACCCTTTGTGAAAAGGGGAAAGGGATACTTTTCCCCGGTATCAAGTTCGCGGAACCCTCCATATCCTTCGCCATCGAACCCAAGACCCGGGGGGACGAGGACCGCATCTCCCAGGCAGTCCACCGCATCATGGAAGAGGATCCCACAGCGCGGATCACACGGGATCCCGAGACCGCTGAGCTCATCATCTCGGGTAACGGGCAGCTCCACGTCGAGGTCATCACCAACCGGCTCCGGAAACGGTTCAATGTCGACGTGGAGATGAAGCCGCCCAAGATATCCTACAAGGAAACCATCAAGGGCCGCTCCGATGTACAGGCCAAATTCAAGAAACAGACCGGCGGGCGCGGCCAGTACGCGGATGTGCGGGTTAAGTTCGATCCCCTGCCCAGGGGCGAAGAGTTTCTCTTCGAGAATACGGTGTTCGGAGGCGCCATCCCCAAGAACTACATCCCTTCGGTGGAGAAAGGTATCCAGGAGGCGCGCAAGAAGGGGGTTTTGGCCGGATATCCTACAGTGGGCTTCAAGGCCAACCTGTATGACGGAACCTACCATGACGTCGACTCTTCGGACATCGCCTTCAAGGTAGCGGCTACTATGGCTTTCAAAAAAGGCATCAAGGATGCCAGGCCCACCATCCTCGAGCCCATCATGACTGTGGAGACCTACACACCGGACACCTATATGGGCGACATCATGGGTACGCTCAACGGCCGACGGGGCAAGGTGCAGGGCATGGAACAGAAGGGGAGCATGCGCATCATCAAGTCGCAGGTCCCCCTGGCGGAGATGCTGGATTATGAGCCGATGCTGACATCGATCACCGGAGGCCGGGGCTCTTTCCTCATGGAGTTTTCCCATTACGAGGAGGTCCCTGCGCATCTGCAGCAGAAGATCATCGAAGGATCCATCAAGGAAGGCCGGATCCGCCCCAGCGAAGAAGATGAGAAGTAAATGTAACCTCGACTCGTGAATAATCCAGGTTCAATAAGGGCCCCACGAAACTCACTGAGAAGGGGGCTCAGGAGTATCATACATTTTTATTTTCACAGGAGTAAAACATGAAAAAGTCAGTATTGATCCTGGTTTGTACGATAGCGATGCTGGCCGTGGGCTCGTCGGCCCAGGAACAGGATGAGTCTGGCACCCTGCGGCTAAAACTGGGAGATCCCGATTTGAAGAATAAGACCCTGGAAGTCCGTCCGGATGCGATCTTCTCGGCAGCTACGGGGCGTGCCATCACGTTCGAAAAGATGATTGCGGAGATGGCCGACGCCCGCCTCATTCATGTAGGGGAGTCCCACAACAGCCTTCCTATGCATCAGATTCAGGCCAGGATCATACAGTCCTTGTATGAACAGAATCCGGAATTGACCATCGGCCTGGAGATGTTCACGCTTCTCCGGCAGGAACACCTCAACAAATGGTCCATGGGGCTCCTGACCGAGAAGGAATTCATCCGAGAGGGAGAGTGGTATGTCGCCTGGAACTTCAATTTCGGTTTCTATGCAGATATCTTCGCAGCGGCCAAATCGCTGCGGATCCCGCTCTATGGGCTGAACGCCCCCCGTGATATAATCTCCAAGCTGCGCATGGGCGGGTATGATGCGCTTACGGATGAGGAAAAGGCCCTGGTGCCCGAGCCCGACACGACGCACCAGGAGCACCGCGCATACATCCGGGCGATCTTCGAGAACATGGACATGCCCGCCGCCATGAAAGGGCCCGGGCTGGACAAGATTTTCGAGGGGCTGTACCGGGCCCAGTCGGCCTGGGATGAGGTCATGTCCGACAACATCCTCAAGGCCCTCGAATACACCCGCAAGAGGATGGTCGTTCTGGCCGGATCGGGACATCTGATGTATAACCTGGGCACCAACCGGAGGGCTTTTGAGAAGAGCGGCTGGCCGTTCAAGACCGTTGTCTGCGTCGTGATCCCCGAAGGGCAGGAAAGCCTCGAGGTCTCACGCTCCCTGGCAGACTACGTCTGGGGCCTGGCGGAGGAGGAACGCCCGGCATACCCCTCGATCGGCCTGAGGTTGAAAAAGTTCGACCACCTGGCAAATCCGGTCGTGGAACGGGAACCCATCGATGGGATCACCCTGGGTGCCGGGTTCAAGAAAGGGGATGTGATCCTGTCGGTCGGGGACCACACCTTCACCGATATAAATACCATGAGGACCTATTTCGCGCATTTCACCTGGGGCGACACTGTCATCTTCGAGGTCCTGCGCGACGCCCAGGTCAAGACGATCGAGGTGACATTCGAGCCCAAGCAAGAGGAGGAGGAGAAGCAGGAATAAAGTTATTTGTGTGCTCACCGAAAAACCTCATGTAAGCCCTTGATATTACATGTGTTACGTGAGATGCTGACATTTGGTAAAAAGAGTTTTTTGATTGGAAGTGTCGGCAGCTTTTATGAATTATTCAGGCTAAAGGAGGTCTATTACCATGCCAAAAAGAACCCTGTCCTGGACCGTATTTGCTGCTGTCTGCGTTTTTGTCTGTGTTCCTGGGGGCCTGCGGGCGGAAGAGAAGATCAAGACCCCTGCCGAGGCGGTCAACTTCGTGCAGTACACGCAGCACGAGGACATCGCGCGTTTCCTGAGCCGTCTGGCCCACCTCTCCCCGGAGCTCGAGGTGCGGATCGTGGGACGGACGCTCCCGGACCGGAATTTCGGCACCAAAGACATTTTTCTCTGCATCCTCACGGAGGAGGGAGTGGATTCTCCGGAAAAGCTCGACCGCGGCAAGCCCACGTTCTATCTGGTGGCGGCCAAACACGGGAACGAGCAGTCGGCCAAGGAGGCGGCCCTGCGCCTGGTCCGCGACCTGGCCGTGGGGGAGCTCAAGCCCCTGCTCCGGGATGTGAACGTACTGGTACTGCCGACAGCCAATCCCTACGGGAACTTCTTCGACCAGCGCCGCAACGAGCAGGATCTGGATCTCAACCGGGATCAGGTCAAGCTGGAATCACCCGAGGCGGAGACTATAAACCGTGTTTTCCGCACCTGGATGCCCGAGGTGACCCTGGACGTGCACGAGAAGGGAGACGACTACTACCGGGTCTCCATCGGGTGCGTGTCCAACGCCAACATCCATCCGCGCCTTCAGCATTTCGAGCGGGACGTGATGCTGCCCGAGACGGCCCGAGCCCTGTCCGAAAAGAACATCACCTTCCATGAGTACCTGATCACCCAGGCCATGGGGATCGACTCCTCGGCCGGCGTCCGCTACGGGCAGGAAGCGACGGCGGGCCGGCAGCAGATGAAACGTTACTCCACCACAGATCTCAACGACGGACGCAACAGCCTCGGTATCTACGAGACGCTCTCTTTCATCCAGGAAGGCGCGTCGCGGCACGACCTCCCCACACTGGAGGATCGCACAGGATACCAGTACTACGGCATCCGGTTCCTGCTGGAGAGCGCGGCCCGGCACGGAGAGGAAATCAAGACGCTGGTGCGCGGACTGCGCAGGGAATTGATTCAAAAAGCGGCTGTCTTATCGGAAAACGATCCCGTCCACCTGCGCATGCGTTATGCCCGCGACCCCGAAGACCCCACCCTGACCATAAAGCAGTTCCGGCGCAGCCGTTCTCCCATCCGGGGGATCCTCAAGGTGGATAAGAAGGCCGGCGAGGCGCTGACCTCAGCCGATATCGCACCCAACCCGGCAGGAACGGAATACCAGGTCATCGAACAGGTGGTCGAGAACTGGTTCCCCCTGGTGGAACCCATATTGAGTGTGACGCGACCCCTGGGTTACATCGTGCCGGCCGCCCATCCGGATGTGATCGAAACTTTGGTGAGGCACGGCCTCGAGCTCCACCTGTTCACCGCGGACTTCCCCCTGGAGACAGAGGCCTACCAGGTCACGGATATCGTTCCGGCCGAATATGACTACCTGCCGCCGAAAAGGATTGAGGTGGAAAAAAAGAGTGTGAGAACCGTGGCTAGACGCGGCGATATCTATGTCCCCTGCGCCCAGCCGGCCGCCAACCTGGTCCCGTGCCTGCTCGAGCCCCAATCGCAGTACGGCCTCATCCGCTACTGGGCCTACAAGCTGGTGCCGGAGAAGGGCGATGTGTTCCCCTTCCTGCGTGTGACAAAGACGGGAGACATGCCGCTCGTTCCCTACCGCGGCTGGTATTGATCAGGGATTCAG
>JAUXEH010000028.1 GCA_030620655.1 Candidatus Aminicenantota bacterium
AGTCATTTTCGACTAACCTCCGTAGTTAAATTTCAACCCAGAGCAACACGCTCGTCGTTAACGTGGCGATGTAGTCTCTGGAATTGATTGCGCAATTGTTGCGCCGTGGAGGTGTCTTTTACTTCAGACAGAAAGGTTTTAAACTCAGACGGACAGGGGTACCAGCTTTCCTCTGGAAAACCTCATTTTCAGCTTGATCAACCGTATCCAATTTGAGGCAAGTTTAGGCATTCTGTGTGACCCCAGCGTGACTTAAGGAGAGGCCTGCTCCATGAGTTGACATCCGAACCCACGAGCATGAAAAATTGACTTTTCATTTCAGACTAAAGTCCAATTGACAAATCCAAATCACTGTCATAGGATTTATGTATTTCGCAGCAACATAACGAATAAAGCAATATATGAAACGATATCTAAAATGGCTATTTGTTCTGATCGGAATCGTTGTCATCCTTTATTTAAGAGCGAACACTGATTTTATAAAATTCGACAAAACGTTTAATGATTTCGGCTTCTGGTCCATCCTACCCGCACTGGTTACCCTCATTCTTTGTTTTACTACCCGTGAAGTCATCCCTTCCCTCTTCGCCGGTATATTGCTGGGAGGAGTTATTAGCGGGAAGTATAACATCGTCCAGGAGTTCCTGATACCATCGATTGGAAGTCCACAATACGGCGAGATCTTGCTGGTCTATCTTTGGTGCCTGGGGGGCCTCGTTGGCATCTGGGGCAAGACAGGAGGTGCCCAATATTTTGCCCGTTGGGCTGGTGCCAAGATAGCCAAAGATCGACGCACCGCCAAGTTTTTTGCTTATCTTATGGGTGTGCTTTTTCATCAGGGAGGAACCATCAGCACGATTCTTGCCGGTTCCACTGTCCGGCCTGTGTGTGACGAGAAAAAGGTCAGCCATGAAGAGCTCTCCTACATCATCGATTCCACCGCCTCACCGGTAGCCACGGTTCTGCCATTCAATGTCTGGCCCATTTATATCGGAGGACTTGTCGTTGGCACATCACCCATCTTTGTTGATTTGGACGTGAGTAACGCATATCTTTTTAAAGCGATCCCCTTTAATTTTTATGCATGGATCGCCTTGATATTCACGTTGCTGTTAAGCTGGGAAAAGTTGCCATGGTATGGCAAACGAATGAAACAGGCTATGGAACGGGTAAAATCCACCGGCGCCTTAAACAGGGGAGAGGCCCAACCACTAATATCAAAGGAACTATCAGAGCTCAAAATCCCAGTGGGTTTCCAGCCATCCATTCTGGGATTTCTCATTCCCATTGGAGTCCTTTTAACCGTAGCTATTGGGCCTTATCTAATCATTGGTAAGCTGTATGTATCCGAAGCGTTTATATTGGCCACGTTATCTGCCATGATCTTAGCCTTGTATCAAGGTATGCGACTAAAGATAGTCATTGAAGGCTTTGTTAATGGATGCAAAGGAGTTACCGTTGGAGCCATAATCTTGGGTCTGGCAATCACTTTAGGAAATGTATCAGGATCACTGGGAACGGCGAATTACATTATCCGAACGAGCGGGAAATTGATAATTCCCTTTTTATTACCAGCAATCTTTTTATTCGTGACAATGTTTATATCTTTTTCTATCGGGACATCGTGGGGAACCTATGCGGTGGTTTTTCCCATCGCGATGCCCTTAGCCTATTCGGTCAACCCCGATCCTTTCTTTACCCTGCTCTGTTTCTCAGCTGTGACGGGAGGCTCGATTTACGGCGACAATTGTTCGCCCATCTCAGACACTACGATCCTTTCTTCGCTAGCCACTGGTACAGACTTGATGGATCATGTACTTACCCAATTGCCGTTGGCGAGTTTGGCCGCTGGTTTAGGAGCTGTATTGTATACAGTCATTGCCCTGTTAACATTATAGATTACGCGAGAGGGAATTTTGAAGAGCACAAGCTTCTGTGGGAGAAGGTCATCCATGCCCAAGATCGGTCGCATCAATGCCGTCCGAGAGATCATCATGGCAGCCCCGGAACGCATCGACCGCCTGCTCGTGGTCGAGGACAGCCGCAGCCACAAGGTCCGGGAGCTGGCGGCCCTGGCTAAGGAGCGCCGGATCCCCGTGCAGGCCGTTGCCAAAAGGCAGTTGGACCACCTCTCTCCCCGTCACCAGGGGCTCCTGGCCTATGTCTCTCCCAAGGGATTTGTCAGCGTCGAGGCCATGCTGGAAAAAGCGGACAATCCCTTTCTGCTGCTCTTGGACGGGGTGGAGGATCCCCAGAACCTGGGCGCCGTCATCCGGTCGGCAGAGGGGGCCGGTGCCGATGGGGTGATCCTCCCGGCCAGAAGGGCGGCGGGATTGACCCCGGCGGTTCATGAGGCATCGGCCGGCGCCGTGGAACACCTGCCCGTGGCGCAGGTCAAGAACCTGGCCCGGACCATGGAGAGCCTCAAGCAGTCGGGGCTGTGGCTGGTGGGGGCCGAGGGCGGCGGCGAGCGGCCCTGGTTTGATTTCGACTACACCGGTCCCGTGGGTCTCGTGCTCGGATCCGAAGGCAAGGGGCTGCGTCCCCTGGTCAGGAGCAAGTGCGATGCCGTCCTGTCCCTGCCGCTCCTGGGAACGATCTCGTCGCTGAACGTCTCCGCGGCCGCCGCGATCTTTCTGTATGAGGTCGTACGCCAGCGAAGACGGGCCGGCTCTGTGCCAACCGAATATTAAAGGAGGCTACGATGCCTTTCATCTGGAAACCGGCAAAACAACCCGAAAAGAGGGACTCCAACGGCCGCACCTTCGTGATCTGCAATCCCCACTCCAACCGGGACCGCCACCGCCCTCTCATCCCCAAGGAGATCAAGGCGCTGGAGGAGGCGGAAATCGATTTTATCTACGCCATCACCGAAAATCCCATGGACGAGTATTACATGGCGGTGGAAGCCATCCAGGACGGGTTCGACACCGTGGTCGCGTCCGGAGGGGACAGCACCGTCAGCAACATCGCAGACGCCATCCTGACGAACCGTCCGGATGCCCGGTTCGGCATCCTGCCCATGGGAACGGGCAATGACTATGCCACCGGCAACGGGATCCCCCGCGCCATAGGCCAGGCGGTCGAGGTGCTGAAGCGCGGGCACACAGAGAAGCGCGACGTCATTAAGATTGAAGACCGCTACTCGGTGAGCCTGGTGGGATTCGGGTTCGACATCACCATGAGCGAGATCCACCTCAACAACAAACTACTTAAAGGAAAGCTGCTTTACTTCTGGTCCATCATCGAGGCGATCTTCAAGCACCGCGGCCATTTCATCCGGGTGGAGACCGATGGCGGAGAGGTTTTCGAAGGCAAGTCCCTGATGCTGAACCTGGGGAACAACCGCATCTCGGGCGGGGGCTATCCCACCTGTCCCAAGGCGGACATGACGGACGGAAAGATGGACGTGATGTTCATCGAGGACTGCAGGCCCGGGACGCGGCTGCGCATGCTGCAGCTGGTGCAGAAGGCCAGGCACCTGGAGCACAAGCTGGTGCACTACACCCAGACCGAATCCGTGACCGTGACGAGCGAGGTGCCGATCGCATACCATACAGAGGGAGAGTTGTTCTACACCGAAAAGAAGGAGGTTACCGCCCGGATCATCCCCGCCCGCCTGAACTTGATCGTTCCCGAGCTGCATTGATCCGCAGGCCTTTTGAATAATATGATGCAGTGCACCGTATATGTTTGTGTAGAGAGCGAACCATGGCAAAGCAGACGAGCCTATGCGCCGACCAGGTCCTGCCGAGTGTGTGCATGAGTCCCATGACTGATAAGGCGTTGACGGAGAGGCAGATGCTGGAACGGGTCCGCCGGGGCGACCGCGAGGCCTACCAGGGGATCGTACAGCGCTACATGCAGACCGCCTACTACATCGCCCTGGGATTTGTCCGCAATCCGCAGGACGCCCTCGACGTCTCCCAAGATGCATTCGTGCGGGCGTTCCGCAAGATCAAGCAGTATGACCCTGAAAAGCGGTTTTTCCCCTGGTTTTACCGGCTGCTCAAGAACCTGTGCCTGGACCACATCAAGAAGCGCCGGCGCCTGGCCGAGGTCCCGCTCGAGGACGTCCAGGTATTCCAGGAAGATAAGGACAACAGGGAGCTCAAGGAGATTATTTGGAAAGGGATCGAGCAGCTGCCCTTTGAACAGAGGGAGGTGATCATCCTCCGCTACTTCCAGCAGTGTTCCTATCAGGAGATCGCCGAGGTCACCGGTAAGCCGATGGGCACAGTCATGTCCTCGCTTTTTTATGCCAAGAAGAAGCTTAAGGATATCTTGAAAAAATACTGGTATTCGGAGTAGCCGACGGAGGGTAGTCCCATGGAGCACACAGAGATCAAACAGCTGATCACGTCTTATCATGAGGGGACGCTGGACGACTCGCAGAAAGAGCAGGTCGAAGAGCACATCCGCACCTGTCCCGAATGCCGGCAAGAATTCGAGGAAATGAAAAAATTCGAGGAGGTCATGGAAAAAATGGCGTTCAAAAAACCCCCAAAGGAGACCTGGGAGGGGTACTGGTCCGGGGTGTATAACCGCCTGGAAAGGGGAATCGGGTGGATTTTTATGTCCATAGGTGCTATGATTCTTCTCTTTTTCGGCGGTTACAAGATGGTGGAAGGCATCGTCCAGGACCCCGAGATCCCCCTGCTGTTGAGGGTGGGGATCCTGGCCGTGCTGGCCGGTATCGTGGTCCTGCTGGTGTCTTTCGGCCGAGAACGGATATTCGTGGATAAGCGAGAGCGCTACAAGGAGGTCCAGAAATGATCATCGTCACGACCGAAGAGATCCCGGGCAAGACGATCAAGAAAACCCTAGGCCTGGTGCGCGGCAACACGATTCGGGCCCGTCATGTGGGACATGATATTTCGGCGGCTCTGAAGAGCCTCGTGGGCGGTGAGATCAGGGATTACACCAAGATGATGGCCGAGTCGCGCGAGCAGGCGCTGGACCGCATGGTTGAGGAGGCGGAAAGCCTGGGTGCGAACGCCATTGTGAGTGTCAAGTTCACGACCTCGATGATCATGCAGAGTGCCTCTGAGATCCTGGCCTACGGCACGGCCGTAATCGTAGAATAAACGGGCCTACTAGCCGAGTCGGGATCCATGCGACACCTCTTGCTAATGTTTGCCCTAACCGGTTTCTTCATCGGGGGGACACCCGTGCAGCCCACAGCGCAGGAGGAATACGAGAAGGGGACGTTTTCCATCTACATCATGGACGAGAAGGTCGGCTATGAGGAGTTTGTCTGGCGCCGGGACGCTACCGGCATCGTCCTGAGCGTGAAAGGCCGCATAACCAAGCCGATACAGATGAACATCGAAGAGCTGCGCATCCACATGAGTGCGAGCTTCATTCCCACCGCTTTCCACTTCAAGGGTTCCGTGGGCGGCGTGGACCAGGATATCGATAGCGAGCTCCAGGATGGAGAGGTCCTGAACACCATCCGGGTTGCCGGTCAGGAGCAGACCGGTCGGGTGCAGATCCGGCGGGATGCGTTCCTGCTGCCCATCCCGATCTTCTCCCCTTACATGGCGATCACCAAGAAGTACGCCTGTTCCCTCGAGGAAGCCCAGGAGCTTTCCGCTTACCTCATCCCCCAGGTGGAGACCGCGTTTACGTTGCGCCCGAAAGAAAACGAGCCCTGCACCCTGATCATGGAGATGGGGGCCACCCAGATCGAACTGTACACGGATGAGACCGGCCAGCTCATCGGGCTTTCGGTCCCGCTCCAGCACCTGCGTATCGTCCGCGACTGATAAATTGGGGACAGGCCCCAAAAAACAATTGGGGCCTGTCCCCAATTTTTCTCTTGACAAAAGGCCCCCCTATGCATAACGTATACGTATACTGTCATTTATAATATAGACGCATACGCGAGGGAACAGGATGAAAAAGGCTATGTATCTGAGGGACGAACTGCTGGAACAGGCGGGGCTTACCGACCGGGTGCTTACCGAGTGGGAGCGGCAGAGGCTGGTGAGGCCGGATGGGCTGACCAAAGAAAAGACCCGGTTCTATGCCAAAGACACCCTGGACAGGATCCAGTATATCAAAACCCTCATGGATCTCGGATATCAGCCCGAGCACATCCTGAAGATCATAAAAAAAGTGGGGCTTCCCCGCACCGGCCGGTCCAAGGACAGGCCCGAAAAACTCCACGCGTACCTGACTGTGGGCGACCTGGCCGAACGTGTAGGCATCAGCCCCCGTGCCGTCAAGCATTGGGAAGGCAAGGGGATCATCGAGCCCGACATGCGGAGCGAGGGGGGATTCCGCCTATACTCGGAGACCTACGTATACCTCTGCCAGATGATCAAAGACCTGCAGCTGTTCGGATATTCCCTCGACGAGATAAAGTCCATTTCCGATCTGTTCCGGGATTTCCTGGCGATCAGCCAGAACCTATCCGCCTATTCTTCCGCAGAGGCCATGCGCAAACTGGAAAGCATGACCGGGCACATGAAGCATTTTCAGGACAAGATGGAGCTGTTCAAGACCGGGATGGAACGCTGGGAGAATCTCTTGAAGAAAAAGAAAAGGGAGATCTCCGGCCTCAAGGCCCAGATCAGGAAACGCCAGGAGCCGAAGGGGCAGAAACGAGGAGGGACGAAAGATGCCTAAGATCGTGCTTATAGAACCCAAGGCGCCCGACCTCCACATCTATTCCCGGTTCAAGCTCCCTCGGCTGGGGCTCCTCATCATCGGCGCCCTGCTGCGGGACCGCGGCTGGGAGGTGGATTGGATCTTCGAGGAGATCCGGCGCATCGACTTCAAAAAGATCGTGACGGCCGACATGGTGGGGATATCCACCATCACATCCACGGCGCCGCGCGCCTATCTGATCGCCGACCGTGTCCGGCAGGCCGGTGTCCCGGTCCTCATGGGCGGCCCCCACGTCACTTTCCTGGCCGAGGAGGCGCTGCAGCACGCCGATTTCGTGATCCGGGGAGAGGGGGAGGTCGCACTGCTGAGCTTCATGGACGCCTGGGAATCCGACCGGGATTTTACGCGTGTGCCCAACCTGTCCTACGCCTCGAATGGCGAGACGCGGCACAACGCCATGGGAGCCGTGTTGGAGGACCTGGACCGGATCCCCTTCCCGGACCTTTCTCCGTTGCTGGCTGCCGGGGGGAGTATCCTGGGGCACCGCACCATCCCCATTCAGACATCCCGCGGGTGCCCCTTCGACTGCGCGTTCTGTTCCGTCACCGGCATGTTCGGAAAACGCTACCGCTTCCGCTCTACCCAGAACGTCATCGAGGAACTTCGGGGCTATGACCACCCCAAGAACCATATATTCTTTTATGACGACAACTTCGCGGCCAACCCCAAACGCATGAAGTCGCTGCTGCAGGCCATGCTGAGCGAGCATTTCTCCTTCACTTGGTCCACACAGGTGAGGGTCGACATCGCCCGGGATGAGGAACTTGTACGCATGATGCGGGAGAGCGGATGCAGCACGCTCTACATCGGCCTGGAGTCCGTCAACCCCGCCAGCCTGGAGAGCATGAAGAAGTGCCAGACGCTGGCCCAGATGGAGGAGGCGCTGCGAGTGTTCCGCCGCCATCGCATCCCGGTCCACGGCATGTTCGTCTATGGTTTTGACGAGGATGATTGGGGGACGGTGAAGAAGACGTTACGGTTCGCCAAGCGGGCTCGCCTGTCGTCGACCCAGTTCTTGATCCTGACGCCCCTTCCCGGATCGGAATTCTACCGTAAGGTCCTCTCGGAAAAGCGCCTGCTGTTCAGAGACTGGGGGCTGTTCGATGCCCATCACGTGGTGTTCAGACCCAAGCGGCTTTCGCTTTCCGCCCTTCAGAAGGCGCAGATGCTCAGCCACAAAAAGTTCTACTCCTGGACACAGTCGGTCAAGAAAGCCGTGCGATTCCGCTGGTTAGATGTGGCCATCGCGCGGTATGCCCGCGGCCTGAACAGGGTGTGGCAGAGGAGGAACAAGGCCTTTATCGCGGCCATCAAGCTCATGGGACCTCAAAAGCAGGCCCGGATCTCCATCGATTTTAGGCAGAAGATCGAGCTGGACTGATCCCGGCCCTCAGGTGCCGACCCTTTCTGTTCGGGCCCTGTGCTCTAGGCCTTGGTCCTGTCCTTGCGGCGGACGAAGAAGATTGTGTACATGGCCGGCACGACTATCAGAGTCAGGATGGTGGCGAAGGACAGGCCGAAGATGATGGTCATGGCCAGCGGGTTCCAGAACGCCTGGTTGTCCCCGCCCATGTAGATCTGAGGATCGAGCTGCGTGAACAGGGTTCCGAAGTTGATGTTCAATCCGATAGCCAGGGGCACAAGGCCCAGGATGGTGGACATGGCCGTGAGCATCACCGGGGTGAGACGGGTGGCACCCGCCTCGATCACGGCCTCCATCTTGTCCATGCCCGAGGCGATGCGGTTGTCGATGTAGTCGACGATGATGATGCCGTTCTTGACCACCACGCCCGCCACCGCGATGATCCCCATCCCGGTCATCATGACGGAGATGTCGATCCCGAACACCACGAATCCCAGCAGGACTCCTATGAAGGAGAAGAAGAACTGGGAGATGATGATGAGCGGCTTGGCCATGGAGTTGAACTGGGCCACCAGGATGACGAAGATCAGGCCCAGCGCTATGAACATGGCCTGGACCATGAACCGGCCGGTCTCCGCCTGCATGTCCTGCTCCCCGGTGAACTGGATGGAGTACCCCTCGGGCAGCGGGAACTTGGGCATGGCCTGCCCGATGCGGCCGACGATCTCGTTGGCGTTGTAGCCGGAGAGCACGTTGGAGGTGATAGTGATGACCCGCTGGTTGTCGATGCGCTGGACGCCTCCGTAGCTGGTCTCGTAGGTGACCCTGGCTACGGCCGAGAGCGGGATCTTGTGGGGCGGGGAGTTGGACTGGCGGGAGGAGACCGTGATCTCCTGGCTGAGCAGGACCCCGATGTCCTCGCGGTATTTTTTCGCCAGGCGCAGCTGGATGGGGAATTCGTCGTCGCCCTCTTTAAATTGCGAGATCTCGAGGCCGTAGATGGCGGTGCGCAGCGACATTCCGATCTGGGCGGTGCTCATCCCCAGCTGGTTGGCCTTCTCCCGGTCGACCTCGAGCACCAGCTCGGGCTTGTTGACCTCCATGCTGGACTTGAGCTTCTCGATGCCGCGGATGTTGAGTGCTTCCAGGAATTTGATGAAGTTTTCGGAGATTGAGACCAGCCGGTCGAGGTCTTCCCCGGAGACCTCGATGTTGATGGGCATGCCGGTGGGAACTCCCATGGCTTCCCGGTCGATGCGGATCTGCGCCCCCGGGATCCCCTTCACCTCCGCCCTCAGTTTATCCAGGTAGGTCCTGGTGCGGGGTCCGGTCCGGTATTTGTATTCCACGAATGTGACGGTGACCTTGGCCAGCTTGTCCTGGGCGAAGCGTTCGAACATGTCGGCGCCGGCGTTGACCGCCACGTTGGAGACCACGGACTCCACGTCCGGGTTGTCCCTCCCCAGCACATCGAACACCTTGGATTCCACCTGCTTGCAGATCTCGTTCGTCACATCGATGTGCGTGCCCTCGGGCATGGCGATGTAGACCATGAGCGAGTTGGGGTCGCCGCTGGGGAAGAACACTATTCGGGGGGTCTTGATCCCCATGAGGACGAAGGAGGAGAACAGCAGGATCACGACGGAGACGACGACCAGATAAGGCCGCTTCCCTTTGAGGGAGAAAGCCAGCGTCTTGCGGTAGGCGCTGAGGAACTTCGGAAGCACGCAACACTGGAACTTGTCCACCAAGAAGTGCAGGACGTATTTGGTGAGATAGTAGATAACCAGGCCGAATACCAGCAGGTTGGCCGGGAGCTTGTTCCCGGATGCGTAGAAGAGCACGATCAGACCCAGCGCGGCGACCGTGAAGATGATGGCCTTCTTCGATGGGAGGCGGAATATTCTTTTCGTTTCCTCTGGTTCCGGCCGCTTCATGAAGGAAACCGCGAACACCGGGTTCATGGTGTAGGCCACGAGGAGCGAAGCGCCCAGCGTGATGATGATGGTGATGGGCAAAAAGGACATGAATTTGCCCGGGATCCCGGGTATGAAGATCAGGGGCAAAAAGGGCGCTATGGTGGTGAGCGTACCGGTGAATACCGCCAGCGCCACCTCGCCCACGCCCCGCTTGGTCGCCTCAACGATGGACAGGCCGGGCGTCTGGGTGAAGTGGCGGTAGGCGTTCTCCACCACCACGATGGAGTTGTCTACCACGATGCCCAGCACCATGATGAAGGACATGAGCACCACCATGTTCATGGTGAATCCTACGACCGGGATCAGGATGAAGGCGATCACCATGGAGAGTGGGATCGAAACACCCACGAACAGGGCATTCGTCTCGCCCATGAAGAACATCAGCACGAAGACCACCACGATGAAGCCCAGGATCACGGTGTTGAACAGGTCGCTCACGGAGTTGCGGGTCTGTGTGCTGGAGTCCCCGGTCAAGGTAACGATGAGGTTCCGGGGAGCGGTCAGCTTGAATTCCTGGATGATGCCCCGGATCTTCTCCACGGCCACGATCAGGTTCTTGCCGCTCTTCTTGATGACGTTGAGGGTCACGACGTCTTCGCCGTTCAGGCGGGCGTAGCTCTCCCGTTCCTTGTAGCCGTCCTTGACCTCCGCGATGTCCTTCAGGTAGATGCCTTCCTGGAGCAGAATGTCGGCCACCTGCTGCACGTTCTTGAATTCACCCACGACCCGGAGGTTGCGCTTCATGCCGTCGGTGTCGATCTGGCCGGCCGAGATGGTCAAGTTCTCGGCAGCCACGGCCCCCTGGATGGAGTTGAAGGACAACCCGGCCGCCTGCATCTTGTAGAGGTCCACGTTGATCTGGATCTCCCGGTCCAGGGCCCCGGCGATATTGGCCCGGGTGATCTCTTCCAAAGCTTCGATCTCGTCCTGCAGCGTTTCGGCCAGAGCCTTGAGCTTGACCAGCCCGATGTCCCCGGACAGGTTGATGAAGAGGATGGGGATCTCGGAAAGGTTGATGCGGGTGACCTGCGGCTCCTGGAACAGGTCGGAGGGAAGCTCCGAGCGGGCATCGTCCACGGCCTGCCTCACATCCAGGTAGGCCTGCATCTCGTCGGCCGAAAGCTCGAATTCTATGAAGATCGAGGAGTAGTCCTGGATGGAATTGCTGGAGATCTGCTTGACACCATCGATCCCCTTGAGCTGCTTCTCGATGGGCCGGGTGATCAGGTTCTCCACATCCGCCGGCGCGGTGCCGGGATGGATGGTCCCGACCATGAAATAGGGGAAGACGATCTCGGGGAACCTTTCCTTGGGGGTGGCATTGTACTGCATGACGCCGAAGATGACCAGGATCACGGTGAATATGTAGATCGTGGTGCGGTTGGATATCGCCAGCTTGGTGGGCTTGAACTCTTTAAACTTCATGGTGTCCTTCTCTTTAAATTCCCCCTTCGTGGTGAAGGAGAACTATTCTTCCTGCTGGATGGAGACGGGCTGGCCGTCCGCCAAGTTCTGAAAACCGAAGGTCACGACCAATTCCCCGGCGCTTAATCCTTCCCGTATCTCGAGCCGGTCGGCGTAGTTCTTGCCGGGGGTCACGGTGCGCCGGCGTGCGATCCAGCCTCCGTCCTGTTCCTCCGCCACGAACAGGAAGTATTCGGAGCCGGTCTCCTGGACCGCGTTCTGGGGAACTGTGATGGCTTCGGGGTTGGAGTAATCGTTTATGGTTATTACGGCCAGCATGTTGGGCTTCAGGGCTTTTTCCCGGGCCGGGATGCGGATCTCGATCTGGAAGGTGCGGTTGTTGGGGTCGATCACCTGGGAGACGGCATCGATCTTGAGCTCCATCTCACGGGCCACCACCGGGATCCGGACTTGGACGGTGTCTCCCTTCTTGACGCGGGAGATGTAGTTCTCGGAGAGGGGCGCCTTGAGCTTGAGCCGGGACAGCTGCACGATGCGGATGGTCCCGAATCCGGCCGCCGCCATCTCCCCTTCTTTTATCAGCACGTCATCGACGGTGCCGTTTATAGGCGCGCGGACCTTGGTGAGCTTGAACTGTTCCTGTAGCGTCTCGAGCTTCCTCTCCAGGCCCTCCTTGTTGTTCTTGGCTGTGAGGTAATCGAGCTCGCTGCCGATGTTCTTTTTCCACAGCCGGTCCTGGCGCTCATAAATGGTGGTGGCCAGCTCCAGGCCGTGTTTCAGCTCCGCGATGCCGCTCTCGAGTATGGCGCCGTCCAGCTCTGCCAGCAGCTGGCCCTGGCGCACGCTGTCCCCCTGCCGGACGTGGATCTTCTTGACGACTCCGTTGCTCCGGGCGGGGATCAGGATGTTGTTGTCGGATTCCACCGTGCCCTGCGCCTGGATGAAATGCTGGAAGAGGGCGGGCCGGACCTCTATCCCACGCACATAGGCCAGCGCCTCCGGGGGAGCCTCCCCGCCTTCCTGGGCGATCTCCGCCATGAGCTGTTCGATCTGGGCGGTCAGGGCCTCGCGCTGGACTTCCAGCCGGGCCAACTGGGCCTGCTTGTCACGCGGGGGCGCACAGGTGGCGATTAACATTACGATCAATACCGGAATCAATATCTTAGTTTTATTCATGGTCCTATCCTTCTGAAATGGTGACTTCATAGCCACTGTGGAGCCTGTCCAGTTTGTTTTTGGCGTTCAACAGCGCGGCCATGGCCTGGATGTAGCTGGACTGTGTGCCCAGGAAGCGGTCGTTGGCCTGGGTGAGGTCGGTGCTGGAGGCCAGCCCTTCCTGGTACTTGATCAGGGTCTTGTCGTAGACTTTTTGGGCGAGCTCCATGTTATCGCGCACATTGACGTAGTTCTCGAAGGCCGCGGACAGGTCGTTTTTGGCCTGGGCCTCCTCCAGGAGCAGGCCCTGGGACACCTGCTGGACCGTTTTGCGGGCCTGGTCCAGTGCGATCGAGGCCTGCTGTACCCGTGCCCTCTGGGTGCCGCTCTTGAAGAGCGGGATGTTCAGGGTAAGGCCTACGGCCTGGGACCTGTACCATTTGTTCTCGAAGTCAAAGAAGTTGAAGCTGTTGCGCTGGGCGGCCCAGGCCAGGGAATAGAAGGCGGCGACCGTGGGCCAGTACTGCGCCTTCTCGTTCTTGAGGCCCATCCTCGCCAGCGCTTCCTGTGTCTGAATCAGGCGGTAGTCGATGTTTTTTTCCAGATAGAAGCTGCCCGCCAGCGCTTCTTCGATGTCCTGGGCCGAGATGATGTCTTCCAGGCCGTCGGAGAGCCGGACCTCTTCGCTGAGGTCGATCCCCATCTGGAACTTGAGCAGCTGAAAGGCCGTCTCCGTCTGCTTCTCCAGGTTCTGGAGGCTGTTCTTGAGGGCCGTGACCGAGATCTGGATGACATCGGCATCTGTCTCTTCCACGAAGCCCTCCTTGTAGAATTCCCGGATCTCGTACAGGGTCTTCTCCAGGTTCTCGATATTGCTCTGGATGATCTTCTGGCTCTCCTGGGAGACCAGGATCAGGTAGTAGGTCTGGGACACGGTCTCCACCACATCCAGCCGGGTCCGCTCCAGGCCTTCGGTGGCCAGCTGCTCGAAGATGCGTGAGGTCTGAAGCCCCACCAAATAGCTGCCGTTGAACAGGAGCTGTTGGACCTGGAGGCCGAGGTTGGCGTTGTGCTGTGTGCCGAACTGGATCTCGATGAATTCACTGGGGTCCCCGAAGAAGTCCGGGATGAGCATGGTGGGCAGCTCTATGTTGTTGGTGTAGCCGACCGAGGAATTGACCTGGGGCAGGCCGAGCCCTATGGTCTCCCGGATCTTTTTTTTGGCGGCCAGCACGTCCAGTTGCGATTTCTGTGCGTCGTAGTTGTACTCCAGGGCATAATCGCGCGCCTCCCTCAGGCTGTAGGCGGTGGGCTCCTGGGGCAAAGCAGGCTGCGGGACCATCAGGCACAGGAGCAGGGCCCATGCGCCCGGTTCCCACAGCGGCCGTTTATTTTGAGGTGTCTGTCTTTTTTTGCTCTTCAACATTGGACTCCCTTTAGCTTAGGTTGTCGGATTCCCTTTGGAAAAAAGGGCTGGAAGAAAGCTTCAAAATATCTCGAGATGCTGCGTGTTTATCTCCACTCCTTCATTATCTAACCTATTAAGCCTGGTATGATAGCATAATTGCACGTATTTGTTTACGAGATGCGCGTCCTTTGGTTTATTTGTTAGAAAACTTACCATAGGAAATCAAATAATTTGATATCTAACTAAAAGTGTAGCATAATGGAAACAGCAGGTCAATCATAAGGAGGCTTTTCCGAAACCGTGATAATGAATAAGTCGTGTAAGCTGAAACGGCGGCCCGGTGATTTTCCCCAGCGAGGAAAATCCCCTAATTCCTCGGCTCGCTCTCCTCTGGACGACCTCCTTATCAGCTTGCCTGACAGATTTACAGATCAGCTCGGTTTTGGAAATGTCGGCATAGAATACTCAGGATTTTAACTATGAAGGAAAAAAGACTTATAGATATCATAAGCGCAATCCCTTCCCTCATGCACGCGCTGTTCCACGACATCGACACGGCCGAGCTGGACCTCCCGGTCAACCGGACCCAGCGCAAGGTCCTGATCGTGATCGACCGGCTGCCGGCTGTGACCATGACCCAGATCAGTCATATGTCCGGGCTGGAGAAAGGCTCGTTCACGGCCGTGGCCGACAAGCTGATCGCTATGGGGCTGGTCAAGAGGGAGAGAGACCCCTCAGATCGCCGCAAGATCATGCTGCGGCTGACCCGGGAGGGGGATGAGGTTACCCGGAAGCTCATACAGAACGCAGAATCTCATCTGGAAAGGAAGCTGTCCCGGCTGGACGATTCCGAGCGCAGGGAACTGATGGATGCGTTCGCCGTCCTGTCCCACTATGCGGAAAAACTCAAGAAATAGGGGTCAGTTCTTCATCCTGATCCCTACCGTATCGGGATGACGCGGTCGCGGAACCAGCTGCGGTAGCGGCGCATCTTTTGGCGCTGGTCTGCGGGCGCCCGGCGGCTGCAGGACGCGAGCTCGGCACTGTTCTCCGGGGCCCCCCAGCGGATCTCGATACAGTCGTTGGGATTATAACCCATCTCCAGGGCCTTCAGGCGCCCGATCACATCCGCCATCGCAAGGACCTGCTCCCCTCCATCGGAGCGAGTGTAGCGTATGCTGTATTCTGCGGCCCACTGCCTGTGCTGCGCCTCGAGTTCCGACCGAATCCGGGCGGGGGATTTCCCGGGCGGGATCCGGAAGGCCTCCGGATCTCGTTCCACCTTTTGCGGAAAATCGAGCAGCACGTCGAAAGAGATGAGCAGCCGCATGTCTCTTGCCGGAGTGGAATAGTCTTCCCAGGGGCCGATCGTCTGGAAAATGCTGGATCCGGAAGGCATGGGGACCACCGCATATCCGTTCTTCTTCATGTACGCCTCGCCGTTGCGCACGGCTATGGCCCGAGCCTGGAGCCGATCGTACACGGCTTGGTGCAGCTCCCGGAAGGCGGTTCCCGGGTCCAGGGGAGCGGGATTGATAAGCCGGTCGATCCGATCGTAGAATACCTGAGATGCCAGATCCTGCTGCTCGAGCGAAAAATCGACGAAGCCCGGATGCCCCGCGATCGCGGCGTTGTCGAGCAGCCTGAGCCTGCCGTTCTCCTGGATCATGGGACGGAAGGCCTTGAAGCCCGGCCCCCCCGGGATGTCTGCGGTGGCGAAGAAGAAATTCCCCTGCCAGAACCG
>JAUXEH010000301.1 GCA_030620655.1 Candidatus Aminicenantota bacterium
CCAGAGCTTCAGAAAATAATCGCCTCCTCGCCCCCTCGCGCATCCCCTTAGCCACAAGTTATTGAGTAATTACCTTCTTAGGGATTAACTATAACAATATCAATAGGTTCTGGTTGTCGGAGCGCAAATAGAATGGGGACCTGATGTCATCCTCCCCTGTTTTCTTTCCCTAATTTTTGGTGCTGTTCCAGTTCGTCGGCCACCCGGCTCAATCCGTGGTCCTGGAGAGTGCTTCGCTTGGGGAACCCGGATTCCGTATCCCAGCCCTGCAGTTTGTAAAACCTGGTTTTGAATTCTTCGAATTTGCTCTTGATCATGCGCCGACCCAAGGCGTTGAAGTAAACCCATTTGCCGTTCTTCCTGCCGGTCAGCCCCAGGACCGGACCCTCCACCCCCACACTCTTGTTGCGGTAGATGTACTCCGCGAAATGGACCATGTCCCGGTGTCTGCCTTGGAGGGTCCAGATGGCGTGATCCAGATTCCAGATCTTTTGTCCCAGCTTCATGCCGTCCCGAAACGTGAGATTTTTCCCCGTGACCGCGTTCAAGAATTTCGGCTCCGCCAAACCGGTCGAACCGATCTTCCCCGGGGCGTACTGGTTCAAGAAATCCGGCCAGCGGAAGTCACAGAACATGGCCGACTGCTTCCAGAACCGGGTGTAATACCTGTGCCAGGATACGAGTTTGGCGATGTGCTCCGAGTACATGTTCTCTTCGCTGTAATCCAGCATAAGCCGGTCGCCCTCGAACGGGACCATCTTGTCTGTGTAGATGCGCACCAGCTCTTCCGCCGAGGCCTGAGGCCTCGACCCGCTCGTCAGAGAGGCCGTGGCATCCCATTTCATGGAGTCGAAATCGTGTTCGTTGGTGTCCCTGTCTCCCAGGAGCGTCCCGTAACCCCATTCCAGTTGGCCCACCGGCTCTTTGTGGACCGGTAGCCCCCAGAAGGGGAAGGGGAGGAGTCCGCTGGCCAGGTCCTCATCCAGCCGGCCCCATTCTTTGGCGGCCCTTACGGTCCCTTCGGCGATCGTTTCCCCGAAAGGATGGGATCCGCCGCTGCCGTCACCGCGAAAGGCCACCATCTTGACGAACCGCTCCACGAACGGCAGGCCGCCGTATGTCTTGAAGTCGAGCGGGCAGTCGATGGCTTTGCCGGGCCCCAGGATTCCTCGTATGCGAAGGTCATTGAGGTAGAGCAGGCAGTAGAGCATCTCGTGGGCGTTGAGCCCGTATCTGTTGATCAGGTCTGTGGCCTTGCGCTGGATCTCCATGGACCGGCAGCCGATATAGAACACCGTGGCAAAGCAGGTCGCCTCATTGGCCAGTCCGTCCTGGAAGCGGGCCCGGCACCCGGAATGGCAGCCCACACAGGCCTGGGGCCGCTGTCCGATCTGAGGCCGCCAACTTCCTGTGGGAAATCCCCAGAGGATCGTCGGTATAGGCGGGTTCTGGAACTCTGTTCCACTGCTTATCCGTTTCAGTTTCTTGAGATCGAAGGAATAGTTCTTCTTCTGCCACAGCCGTGCCGCCATAAGGGCCTTGGCATCGTGCACCTTGATGTCGCCGGTCCCGATCACGCTAATGGCTTTCAGGTTTTTGGAGCCCCAGACCGCCCCGACTCCCCCCTGGCCCGCGGCGTTGCCGGCATCGTGGATGAGGCAGGCCATCCGGCTCAGGTTCTCGCCGGCCGGCCCGATGGTCAAGACGGCCGGCTTCTGTGTGGTGCGCTCCCCACTATCCGTCGAACCCAGCTTCATCCAGGTACTGGAGTTCCCACCCTTCATGACCTCGGACCAGATGGTCTGCTGGGTCTCGACAGTATCCATGCCCCACAACCGCCCGGCCTCTTTGATGAGGACCTTGTCGTTCCTTATGTCGATCCAGACCGGCTGGGAGGCTCTGCCTTGAATGACGATCCCGTCCCAGCCGGCGAACTTGAGCATGGAGGAGAAACGGCCGCCGAAGTTGCTGCGGGTAAACCACCCGGTGGGATAGGACTGGACGCCGATGCATTGGACCTCGGTCCGGGCCGCGGCCGCGGGCGCCAGGGTTCCGCACAGGGGAGAGGTCATGATGGTGACCACGTTGGCAGGATCAAAGCCGTCGATGCTCTTGTCCTTGACGTGGTCCCAGAAGATAGCCGATCCCATTCCATGACCCCCCACCCACGATTCGTATCGTTCAGTGGGGATGGAGGAGATCTCACCGGTGCTCAGGTCCACCTTCAATATGTTTCCGGCATAGCCGTTCATTCCGGGTCCCTCCCTCGATCCGCCGGGTACCCCAGGCTGCGCCAGACAGGCCCCCTCAGGTTAACCTTGTAGCCGTCGTCTCCTTTCTGCTGCGGGATTTCCTTGACGAACTTAATGGCCCCCACGGGACATACCTCCACGCAGGCCTGCTTTCCCTCAGGTCCGCCGTTCTCTTCCCAGAACGGGGCATCGGAACAGAGGTCACATTTCTGGGCGCGATCTTCCTGAAAGTTCCAGATCGCGCGGCCAGGGGGGAAGGGGCAGGCCTCCACGCAGGACATGCACCCAATGCATTTGGATTTACACACGCGCCTCACGTTGCCGTGCTCTGGGTCGACGGTCAGCGCATCCTCGGGACAGGCCTCCACACACGCGGGCTCCACACACTGCCGGCACTGCTCGATCGTCAGGTCATCCGGCCAGCCTCGGAAGGGATTCTGGAGGATCTGGATCCGGGAGAGGGAGAGGTTCACGGCTCCCTCATGGACCAGAGAGCAGGCCAACATGCACGAGACACAGCCCTGGCATTTCTTGATGTCCACCAGCAGGTATCCCTCGGAGGCCGGGATGGCGGCCAGACCTTTCTTGGCCCATACAATATGTGTCAGGGTCCCGCCGGCTCCGATCCCGATCAGCACATCCTTGGACACTTTGAGGAACCTGCGTCGGGTGACTCTGTTTTTTTCCGGATCATCCATTCTCTATCCCCTGGAAAGAATGATTCCAGTATATCCTATTCCTTAGGATCGGGTCCAACACTCCTAGCCTGATTGACACCCACTCAAAGAACAACTATTCTTATACCCAGCGAAGGGAACTAGAGACATGAAAGGAGAATAGTTATGAAAAAATACCTGAGTTTGACTTTGACCGGGATTTTAGTGTTCAGTTTTTTAGCTGGACAGGCTTATGGGCAGTCCGCTGATGAGATACTAGAAAAGATGATCCAGGCTCAGGGAGGAAGAGCCAAGCTGGCCTCTATCAAGGACGCAACCGTCTCCGGCACCTTCGAGATGCCGGCGATGGGAATGAGCGGCGATATGACCCGGTACCACAAGGAGCCCAACCTTTTCCGTATGGACATCGAGGTAATGGGGATGCTGATCACTCAGGCATATGATGGAGAGATCGCTTGGGCACTCAATCCCCAGACTGGGATGACTGAGGAAATGCCCGAGGTACAAGCGGAGTATTTCAAAAGGGACACCTTAGGCAATGCCGCCCTTCTCAATCCAAAAAAATATGGAATATCCTACGCATACAAAGGCAAAGAGAAAATCGAGGACAAGGAGTATCATGTTCTGGAACAGAACTTCAGCGACGGTTACACCATCACGATGTACCTCGACCCGAAGACTTACCTGCCCTACAGCATCAAGGCCATAGCCCTCGACCAGATGATGATGGAAACGGAAACTGAGTCCATTATGTCTGATTACAGAGAAGTCGATGGCATGATGACGGCTTTCCTGGTGAATATTTTTCAAGGCGGGGAGGAGTTTGTTGAATTTACCGTTTCTGAGATCAAATACAACACGGGTCTGGAAGACTCGTTTTTCAAGATGGAAAAGTAGCTCTGGAACAATATAGGCAATACAAGCCCTTTATTCCTTTTCTTCTTTAATAGATAGTCCTGAAATGAGGTAAGGCTCACCAGGTTCAAGCTCAAGAAAAATCCTGAGTCGCTGCCCCGAGCGTTTTGATTGAATTAGAAGCTCCGCTGTGAAC
>JAUXEH010000218.1 GCA_030620655.1 Candidatus Aminicenantota bacterium
CTGGGCGGCCACGGCCCCACCATGCTGCCGCTGCCCCGTCTGACCACCGTGGGTGGTGTCCCCCTGACCGATATCGCGGATCAGGACCTGATCGACCGCGTCGTAGACCGCACACGGAAGGCGGGCACTGAGATCGTCCAGCTCTTCGGTAAGGGCTCGGCCTTTTTCTCCCCCGCCTGGAGCGCCATCGTGATCGCAGAGTCGTATCTCAAGGACAAGAATCGCGTCCTGCCCTGCGCCGCTCTCTGTGAAGGCGAATACGGCATCGACGGCCTGTTTATCGGCGTGCCCTGCCTGATCAATGCCAAGGGCATGGAAAAGATCCTCGAGATCTCTCTTGCCGATGATGAAAAAGCCCAGCTCCAAGTCACCAAGGAAAAGGTCCAGGCCACCGTTGACGAGTGCAACGTTTAGCCGGCCCGGCCCTACCAGGCTGACTGAGAGAGTTGAATAAAAATGGCTGAACATCACATCACCACGCCAGTCTCGGATGAAGTCATCGCAAAGCTCAAGGCGGGAGACTCGGTTTACATCACGGGCTATCTCTACACCGGCCGCGACTCCGCTCATAAAAAGCTGATCGATCTGGTGGATCAAGGGCAGGAGCTTCCCATCGATGTCAAGGGACAGCTCATCTATTATGTCGGCCCCACTCCTGCCCGGCCGGGAAAGGTCATCGGGTCGGCCGGGCCCACGACCAGCTACCGGATGGACTCCTACGCACCCACCCTGCACAGGCTCGGCCTCAAAGGCACGATCGGCAAGGGCAAACGGAGCGAAGAGGTCAAGGAATCACTCAAGACTTACAAGGGTGTGTATCTGGCCGCCGTGGGAGGAGCCGGAGCCTTGATCTCCCAGAGCATCGTGGAAGCGGAAGTGATCGCGTATCCTGAGCTGGGTCCGGAAGCCATCCGGCGCGTCAGGGTCGAAAACTTCCCCTGCATCGTCATCAACGACATGTACGGCGGTGACCTCTACGAAGAAGGCAAAGAAAAGTATCAGATAAAAGAGTAGCCGGAGGTTTGGAGGAGCCGGAATCGCCCGATTTCGGCTCCCCTCCATGTTTTATTTCCGGCCGCCCTTACACGTATTCTACAAAAGGATTGACGACATGAAGATACACGAGTTCCAAGCCAAACACATCCTCAGCAAGTTCGGCGTCCCCATCCCGCGCAGTGAGGTCGCCGAGACACCCGCACGTGCCCGTGAGATCGCCGAGGAGATCGGGCCCCGTGTGGTGGTGAAGGCACAGATTCACGCCGGCGGCCGCGGCAAAGGCGGCGGGGTCAAGCTGGCAGGTTCGCCGGAGGAAGCGGAGAAGCTGGCCGGAGAGATCCTGGGCATGACCCTGGTCACTCACCAGACCGGGCCGGAGGGGAAACTGGTCAAGCTCGTCCTGGTGGAAGAGGCCCTGGACATCGACCGGGAGCTTTACATCGGGATCGTTATCGACCGGGCCACGGAAGCTCCTGTGATCATGGCCTCATCCCAAGGGGGCATGGAGATCGAAAAGGTGGCGGCCGAAACCCCTGAATTGATCTTCAAGGAGTTCATCCATCCCGCCACCGGGTTCGGTGCCTATCAGGCCCGCAAGCTGGCCTTCAAACTCGAACTGAAGGGAGATTCCTTCAAGCAGGCGGTCAAGTTCCTGATGGCCCTCTACAAGGCCTTCGAAGATTCGGATGCCTCACTGGCGGAGATCAATCCCCTGCTCGTGACCAAACAGGGAGATGTCCTGGCACTGGATGCCAAGATGAATTTCGACGACAACGCCCTCAAACGGCACCCCGACATCGCCGAAATGCGCGACCTGGATGAGGAAGATCCCCTGGAGGCCGAGGCCTCGAAGTTCGACCTCAACTACATCAAGCTGGACGGCAGCGTGGGCTGCATGGTCAACGGCGCCGGCCTGGCCATGGCCACCATGGACATCATCATGCATTCTGGAGGCATGCCCGCCAACTTCCTGGATGTGGGCGGGGGAGTTTCCGAGGAAGCCGTCAAGAACGC
Source organism: Candidatus Aminicenantota bacterium (assembly GCA_030620655.1). Lineage (GTDB taxonomy): Bacteria > Acidobacteriota > Aminicenantia > Aminicenantales > Aminicenantaceae > JAUXEH01. The sequence goes on from JAUXEH010000218.1 coordinate 2,011, forward strand.
CTTCAAGATCCTTGTTTCCGACCAGGACGTCAAGGCCGCCTTGATCAACATCTTCGGCGGCATCGTGCGCTGTGACCTGGTGGCCAACGGCATCGTCAAAGCCGCCAAGGAACTGGAGCTGGACATCCCCATCGTGGTCAGGTTGGAAGGGACCAACGTGGAGCAGGGCAAACAGATACTGGAAAACTCAGGAATGGCCTTCCATGCCGCCTCGAGCATGAAGGAAGCCGCAGAAAAGGTCGTCCCGCTGGCCAGCCAATAAGGAGTCGAAGATGAGCATACTGATAGATGAAAACACGCGCGTGGTCGTTCAGGGGATTACCGGCGGAGAGGGCACCTTCCACACCGAGAGGATGCTGGAATACGGCACCAAGGTCGTGGCCGGCGTGACTCCCGGGAAGGGCGGTCTGACACATCTGAATGTCCCGGTCTTCAACACCGTGGAAGATGCGGTCCGGAAGGAAGGCGCCAATGCCGCCGCCATATTCGTGCCGCCCTATTTCGCGGGAGACGCCATCATGGAGGCCACGGATGCCGGAGTGGACCTGGTCGTCTGCATCACGGAAGGGATCCCCACCTTCGACATGATCAAGGTCAAACAGCTGCTGAAGTCCAAGGGGACCAACATGATCGGCCCCAACACTCCGGGTATCATATCTCCTGGAAAATGCAAGATCGGGATCATGCCGGGGCAAATACACACCCAGGGTTCTATCGGAATCATCTCCCGTTCCGGCACCCTGACCTACGAAGCCGTGCAGCAGGTCTCCCTGCAGGGATACGGTCAGTCCACGGCCATCGGGATCGGCGGTGACCCTATCGTGGGACTAAAATATATCGAGCTGCTGGAGCTGTTCAAGAACGACCCGGACACGGATGCCGTGGTCCTGATCGGCGAGATCGGTGGATCCGCGGAGGAAGAGGCGGCCGCCTACATCAAGGACAGTTTCCCCAAACCCGTGGTCAGCTTCATCGCCGGGCAGACAGCACCTCCGGGCCGCCGCATGGGACACGCCGGCGCCATCATCGCGGGCGGCAAGGGCACGGCCAAGGAAAAGATGGCCGCCCTGGAAGCGGCCGGGGTCCTGGTCTGCCAGTCCCCCGCCGAGATGGGGACCAAGATCAAGGAAGCCTTATCATCTTAGTAGAGGCGGCGCAGGACCCGACATAACGCATCGCCGACCCAACCTACCATCTCTTGGATTAGGGTGAAAAGAGTTTTTGATTGGAAGTGTCGGCAGCTTTTATGAATTATTCAGGATAAGACATTATGCCGAGACTCAAAGTCGACCTCCACACACACACGGGTGACGATCCCCGGGATGTCGTGCACTACAATACACTCAGGTTGATCGACAAGGCCGCCCGCCTCGGCTACGATGCCATCGCCATCACCAACCATGACAGGGTAACCGATGAAGGCCACATCCGGGCCTATGCCCGGGACAGGGGTATCCTGCTCATCCCGGGAATGGAGGCCACGCTGTCGGGCAAACATGTCGTCATCCTCAAACCAGCCGTCAAAGACAACTTCACGGAGCGCACGCTGGAACAGCTGCCCGAGCTCGTGACGGAGGACAGCCTCGTCATCGCACCCCACCCCTATTTCCCGCATCTCAAATCCCTGAGAGAACAATGTACGGAATATATTTCCTTTATCCATGCCGTGGAATTCTCCCACTTCTATACCAGATGCATCAACTTCAACAAGAAAGCCGTGGAAACGGCCAAGGCCCACTCGCTGCCCCTGGTGGGGACTTCAGACTGTCACCAACTCTGGGAATTCGGCACCACCTACTCGATCGTGGAGGCGGACAGGAATATGGATTCCATAATCGACGCCGTCAAGCAGGGCAAGGTCGAGCTGGTCTCAGCCCCCCTCAAGCCCTGGCAGATGGCCTTCATCCTGACCAAGCTCTCGGAAGTCAAGTTCTTCCAGATCCTTCCCGGCTTGAAGCCCCGGCCTCCGCATCCTCGGCCTGACAGCTCTTCCGTTGACTAACTGAGCAGACAGGCTATAATAGGCGCTTCATGCCCAACTCGAAGCCATCCGACCAAGCCGCCGCACCGGCCCCCAAAGGTGTACAAACTCTCCTGGGAAACCCGAAGAAAGCCATCATCAAGCTTTCCATCCCCATGATCGTGGCCATGTCCGTGCACACGCTCTACAGTTTTGTGGACGGGATGTGGGTCGCGGGATTGGGGCCTGACGCCCTGTCCGCCATCGGTTTCACATTCCCCTTCTTCTTCATGCTTATGGCCCTTTCAGCGGGACTCGGCGTAGGGGGAAGCTCTGCGGTATCCCGCATGATCGGGGCTAAGGACAAGAACGGCGCCGATAGTGTCGCCACCCACACCATGGTCCTCATGCTGCTCACCGCCCTGGTCATCGCCCTCCCCTTCTTCATCTTTGCCCCGGCGATCTTCGCCCGCCTGGGCGCAGGCCCCGTCGCCGGGATGGCGGGTGAATACGCCCGCATCATTTTCGGGGGGACCTTGATCATCTTCTTCGGCCAGGTGGCCGCCGCCCTTCTGCGGGGCGAAGGGGATGTCAAACGCGCCATGGTCGTCATGATGATCAGTTCCGGGCTGAACATCCTCCTCGACCCGGTCTTCATCTACCTGCTGAAACTCGGCGTTCCGGGAGCGGCCTGGGCAACCCTGATCTCCATCTGTATATCGAGCGGATACCTCTTCTACGTCTTCTTTATCAAGCGGGACACCTATGTCGATATCAAATTCCGCGGCTTCCGTTTCCGGAAGGTCATCCTCTCTGACATCCTGATGGTCGGGATCCCGGCCTCGTTCCAGCAATTGACCATGGCCGCTGCCATGCTCATCCTCAACCTGATCGCGGTCAAAGTCGGCGGGACCGACGGTGTGGCGATCTTCACGACCGGATGGAGGGTGGTCATGTTCGCCTCCCTTCCCCTGATGGGGATCGCTACGGCCGTGGTATCCGTGACCGGGGCCGCCTTCGGCGGAAAGGCATACACGAAGCTGGACAGCGCCTACATGTACGCCATCAAGATCGGGGTGATCATCGAGCTGGCCATGGCTACCATCACCTACATTCTGGCACCGCATATCGCCTGGCTCTTCACCATGACCCAGGATTCGATCCGCATCCGGGCCGATCTCATCAACTTCCTGCGCATCATGTGCATCTTCTATCCCGCCGTCTCTCCCGGCATGCTGTCCTCGGCCATGTTCCAGGGTACGGGAAAGGGCACCTATTCCCTGGTGCTTACTATCACACGAACCGTTATCCTTACCACCCCCCTGGCCTACATCATGGCCGTTACGCTGGGCATGCAGCTAGATGGTCTCTGGTGGGGGATCGTGATCGGCAACTCGACAGGCGCCCTCATCGCGTTCATCTGGGGCCGGGCCTATGTACGCGGCCTGCTGGCGGCCCGGCCCGCGGTCACTGCTGCAGCCTGAATCCCTGATCAATACCAGCCGCGGTAGGGAACGAGCGGCATGTCTCCCGTCTTTGTCACACGCAGGAAGGGGAACACATCGCCCTTCTCCGGCACCAGCTTGTAGGCCCAGTA
>JAUXEH010000189.1 GCA_030620655.1 Candidatus Aminicenantota bacterium
CCGCTCGGACTGAATAGGCTGGGAAAAGAGGCGAGAAAGAGCTTGCGAGAGTGATTGACGAAGGGTAGGCTCTTTTAATAAGATAGGTGTTCTCTTCCAGGATACAATAATGGCCCGTTTATTCGAATACCAGAGCAAGCAGCTGCTGCAGAAGGGCGGCATCCGGATCCCCGAGGGCGGGGTCGCCCGCACTCCCGAGGAAGCCCGTGAGATCGCCGCTAAGCTCGGGCGGCCGGTGGTGCTGAAGATCCAGGTCTGGGTTACGGGCCGCGCCGGACTGGGCGGCATCCGGTTCGCGGACACGCCGGAAGAGGCCGAGGCCCAGGCCCGCGAGCTGCTGGGCACCCGGGTCAAGAATTTCGTGGTGGACGCGGTCCTGGTGGAGGAGAAGCTGGCGATCACGGACGAGTATTTCGCCGGGCTGGTCATCGACGATGCCGCCAAGGCTCCGCTCCTGGTGTTCAGCTCCGTGGGAGGTACCGGGATCGAGGAGATAGCAAAGGACCGTCCGGAGAAGCTCGCCCGCATGCCCATCGACATCCTTGCGGGGGTGAGGGAGTATGAGGTCCGAAACCTCATCCGCCGTACCGGCATCACAGGGAAGCTGCTGCTCCAGATCTCGGGGCTGCTGACCAAGTTCTTTCGGGTGGCCCGCTCCTATGACGCGCGTTCGGCCGAGATAAATCCCCTGGTCCGCACCGAGGGCGGGCAGGTCTACGCGGCCGACTGCCACTTCACAGTGGATGACTACGCCGTGTTCCGGCACCCCGACCTGGGAATCGAAGTGGCCCGGGAGTTCGACCGGCCTCCCACCGAGCTGGAAAAGATCGCCTACCGGATCGAAGAGAAGGACTACCGGGGCACGTTCTACTTCCTCCAGATGAACGAGGACATCTCCCCGGAGGAGAAGGCCATCGGCTTCAATGGAGCCGGCGGTGGGGGCTCGATGATGTCCATGGACGCGGTCCTGAGCCGCGGATTCAAGCTGGCCAACTACTGCGATACGAGCGGCAATCCGGCCGCCGCCAAGGTGTACCGGGCGGCCAAGATCATCCTCTCGCAGCCGAACATAAAAGGCTACTTTGCCTCGGGCTCGGGTGTGGCCAGCCAGGAACAGTTCCACTCGGCCCGCGGGCTGGTCAAGGCCTTCCTGGAGGAGGGGCTCGACATCCCCGCGGTCATCCGTCTGGGCGGCAATTATGAGGAGAAGGCCATTGAGATCCTGGGCCTCTACCTCAAGGACATCCCGGGGACTGTCGAAGGCTACGGCCGCGACGACTCGCCCGAATTCTGCGCCCGGCGCATGGAGGAGCTGATCAAGGAGAACGGGCAGCGCCCTCACAAGGTGCGGCCTTGGGAAGATCAGGAGTTTCCGGAGGCCTGGTATTCCTTTGCGACCATGACGGGTGCCGTGTATTTCGACCACACAAAATGTGCCGCCTGCAGCACGCAGGGGTGTGTAGAGGCCTGCACGCCCGGAATCCTGAAACGGGATGAAGAGCACAGACCGGTGCTGGCCGTGGAGCCGGATGCGGCCAAAAAAGGCAAGTGCACCGAGTGCCTGGCCTGTGAGATCTTCTGCAGGTTCCACGAACAGGATGCAGTTGCCATAGACCTGCCCATACCCGGCCTCCGGGAGTACCGCGCACGCATCATCTCGAGATAGAGAGAAGGAATCGGAACGAAACGATGGCGATCCTGGTCAATGAGCAGTCGACGGTCGTGGTCCAAGGGATCACCGGCCGGGAAGGGATGGTCCGGACCCGTTTGATGACGGAATACGGGACGCGGGTCGTGGCCGGCGTGACCCCGGGCAAGGGGGGCCAGGACGTGCTGGGCGTGCCGGTCTATGATTCCGTGGAGGAAGCCTGGGAGCGGACCGGTCCCCTGGATGTAGGTGTGATCTTCGTTCCCGCCACCCTGGTCAAGGACGCCGCCCTGGAGGCCGTGGCCGCGGGTGTGAAGCTCGTGGTCATCGTACCCGACCGCGTGCCCATCCTGGACGTGCTCGAGATCGCGGCTTTTGCCGAAAAGCACGGCGCGCGTTTCGTGGGGCCCAACACGCTGGGCCTGGTCAGCCCGGGCAAGGCGGTCCTGGGCATGATCGGGGGCCGGGCAGAGCGGGCGCGGGAATGGTTTAGGCCCGGGAACATCGGGGTCACCTCCCGCTCCGGGGGCATGACCTCGGCCATCTCCTATTACCTGACGGAAGCCGGGCTCGGCCAGAGCACCATCGTCCATGTGGGAGGCGATGTCGTGGTCGGCCTCTCCCATCCCGAGATCGTGTCACTCTTCCAGGAGGATGAGCAGACCGACCTGATCGTGATGTTCGGTGAGATCGGGACAACCCAGGAGGAACGCGTGGCCGACCTGATCGAGGCCGGGACCCTGACCAAGCCTGTCATCGCCTACATCGGCGGCAAGGCCGCCAAGTCCGGCACACGCTTCTCCCATGCCGGCGCCATCGTGGAGGGCACCCGCGGCTCCCACGCCAGCAAGGTCGGCCGGCTCAAGGAGGTGGGCGTGCATGTCGTGGACAGCGTGGCCGACATCCCGGCTGTCGCGCTGAAGCTGTCGGGCGCAGGAGGAGAAAAACAATGAGTGATATGCACTGGAAGACAGGCATCACGAGAGTGGCGCCCAACGAGGTCGCGGTTCGCGGGTATCCGGTGGACGAGCTCATCGGAAAAATCTCGTTTTCCCAGGCTATCTACCTGGTCCTCAAGGGAGAGATGCCGTCCACGGAGGTGGGCAGGCTGATCGATGCGATCTTGGTCTCCTCGGTCGATCACGGTGCCGGCCCGCCCTCGGTCCTGGCCGCCCGAACCGTGGCCTCCACCGGCTCGGAGCTCAATGCCTCCATCGCCGCCGGCATCCTGGCCATCTCCCGGTTCCATGGGGGGGCCATCGAGGAGGGGATGCGCCTCTTCAACCGGATCGCCGCCCTCATGTCGGAAAGGGACATGAGGATGGAGGAGGCGGTCGGCGAAGTGCTTGAGGAGATGCGGCAGGTAAAGAAGCGGGCCTCCGGCTTCGGCCACCGCCTGCACACGCAGGACCCGCGCACGGCTCGGCTGTTTGCGCTGGCCGCGGAACTGGGCCTCTCCGGCCGGCACGTGGCCATCGCCCGCGCCGTGGAGCAGGCCCTGGCGGAACAGCTGGGGAAGCCGCTGCCCATCAACGTGGACGGCGCCATTGCCGCGCTGCTCTGCGGCCTGGATTTCCCACCGGAGATCGGGAACGCGTTCTTCATAATCGCCCGGACCGCCGGCCTGACCGCCCACATCCATGAAGAAAAAACCCGCATGCGGCCCATGCGCAAGATCCATCCCACGGATTTCGCGTATGACGGGCCGGAGGGGGAAAAGGACGAATAAATGCGAAACAAACTCCTGTCCCTGATGCCGGAGTTCCAGCTCATCCAGGATGCCGGGCTCCAAGAGAAGACCATCACGGTGTGGCTGGAAGCGATGGCCAAGAGCGGGTGGACGGTCGAAGACCTGCAGGACATGCCCTTCACGCTCCTGATTCGCCACACACCCATCAACATCGTCAGCCACACCCGGGCGGTCACACAGTGTTCCCTGAAGATCGCCGAGGTCCTCATGGAGGAATACCACGGCCGGGTCGCCATAGACCGTGATACCCTGCTTTCGGGGGCCCTGCTGCACGACGTGGGCAAGCTCTTCGAATACACGCGCCGGGACGGGGAATTCGTCAAGAGCCGGGAGGGACAGCTCCTCCGGCATCCGATCTCGGGAGCGGCCTTTGCCGGCCGGTTCGACATCTCCCAGGAGATCCTGCACATCATCGCCGCCCACTCCAAGGAGGGCGACGGTGCACGCCGGACCGTGGAGGCCATCATCGTCAACCACGCCGACTTCGTGAATTTCGAGTCGCTTCAGATTGAATAGTACAGGATAACAACAGGGGGGGACTTGGCAGCTACATTTTCGGAAAAGGTGCTGGGGAGCCGGGCCGGCAGGGACGTTAAGGCCGGAGAGGTGGTCACGGTCGCCCCGGACTTCATCCTGTCGCACGACAACACGGCCGCCATCAGCCGGGAGTTCGCCAAGCTGGGGGTGGGGCGGGTCCGGCAGCCGGAGAAGATCGTCATCATCCTGGACCACGTGGTCCCGGCGGCCGCCGAAAAATACGCCCTGAACCACAAGCTCATCCGGGAGTTCGTGGCCGACCAGGACATCCCCCATTTCTTCGACATCCAGCACGGCATCTGCCATCAGGTGTTCTCCGAATCCGGCTTCGCCCTCCCCGGGAAGCTGATCCTGGGGGCGGATTCCCACACCACGAGCTACGGCGCCTTCGGCGCCTTCTCGGCCGGCATAGGGCGGACCGAGGTGGCCTGCCTGTGGGCCACGGACGAGATCTGGCTGCGCGTGCCGGAGACCATCCGCATCGAGCTGGAGGGCTGGTTCGGAGAGGGGACCTCGGCCAAGGATGCCATCCTCAAGATCATCGGCGACAGCGGCTCGGATTTCGCCAATTACATGGCCGTGGAGTTCGCAGGATCGGCGGCCGCCCGCTTCAGCCTGGCCTCGCGCCTGGTCCTGGCCAACATGGCGGCCGAGATGGGCGCCAAGAACGGGTATTTCGCCCCGGACGAGAAGACGCTGGCCTATCTCGAGGGCCGGGCCCAGGCGGAATTCACCCCGGTCTATTCGGACGAAGACGCCGCTTTCGCCCGGGTGCTCAGCTGCGACCTCGCCTCTCTGGAACCCCAGGTCGCCTGCCCGCATACCGTGGACAACGTCCGGCCGGTAAGCGAGGTGGTGGGGACCCGCTTCCATCAGGCGCTAATCGGGACCTGCACCAACGGCCGGATGGAGGACCTGGAGGCCGCGGCCCGCATCCTCAAGGGCAGCAGGGTCCATCCCGGCGTGCGCGTGCTCGTGATCCCGGCCTCTCGAAAGGTGTATGTGCAGGCCATAAAGCAGGGGATCCTCGAGACCCTGTCCGAGGCGGGCTGCGTGATCCTGAACCCCGGGTGCGGGCCCTGCCTGGGCGCCCACCAGGGGATCCTGGCGCCGGGCGAGGTGGCCCTCAGCACGGCGAACCGCAACTTCCGCGGCCGCATGGGGAGCCGCGACTCGGAGATATACCTGGCTTCACCGGCCACGGTGGCGGCCTCGGCGCTGAAAGGGGTTATCACCGACCCAAGGACCGTGTCATGACAGAAGGAAGGGTGTGGAAGTACGGGGACGCCGTCAACACCGATGTGATCTTCCCGGGCAAATACACCTACGCACTCATGGAGCCTGAGGAGTTGGCCGGCCATGCTCTGGAAGACCTGGACCCGGGTTTCGCGCAACAGGTCAAGCCCGGGGACGTGGTCGCGGCCGGCACAAATTTCGGCTGCGGGAGCTCCCGAGAACAGGCCGCCTCCTGCCTCAAGTTCGCCGGCGTGCAGGCCGTGATCGCCAAGTCCTTCGCCCGCATCTTCTTCCGCAACGCGATTAACCAGGGTCTGCCCGTGATCCAGTCACCGGAAGCGGTCGACACCCTGCAGACGGGCGACACGATCCGGATCGACTTCGCCCGAGGCCTCATCCACACTCCTCACGGCGACTTCGAGTTCCCGCCCCTGCCCGACTCTGTCCTCGGCATCCTCCAGGCCGGCGGCCTCGTTGCTTACACGCAGCAGAAGCTCAAGCGCTAACCGTGATAAAGCAACAGTCAGGCAAGCTGAAACGTCAGCCCGGTGATTTCCCCCAGCGAGGGAACTCACCTAATTCCTCGGCTCGCTCTCCTCTTCGAGGAACCATGCCCGCTCGCCTCCGGACGGCTTCCTTATCAGCTTACCCGACTGGGGAAAATGTTGGCTCCTCCGATGTATGAAATGTCATGCCGTCACTCGAGTCCACTAAATTCTGTGTCGGCATTTTTTATCAATAATCCAGGTTCAGTAATGTACTGAACGAGTACATGGATTTGAATTTTTCGCCCCGCTCTTCTATCATATAAGTCCCTGCGGC
>JAUXEH010000075.1 GCA_030620655.1 Candidatus Aminicenantota bacterium
GGATGCCGGCCCCGGTTATCAAGGCCCCGGCCCGGACCGCCATGCGGCACCTGGACTGGAACCCGGACATCAGCCTGGGCAGGCGGGTCGGCGTGACCGATATCCGGTATGTCTCGAGGGAGAACCGCGTCGACAGCCGTCAACTGGCATCCCGGACCGCGCCACGCTCCGCACAGCGCGCCTTCAGCCGGCCTGGCGGCGGTTTTGCAGACAGTGGCGGCGGCAGGAGCATCAGCAGTGGCAGTGGGGGCGGGAGTTCGGCCGGCAGCGGCAGCGGTAGTTCCGGTGGCGGATCTTCCGCGGGCTCCGGCCGCAGCGTCAGCTCGGGGACCGGTTCCAGCTCCGGCCGCTCGAGCTCAAGCGCAAAGAAAGACGAGTATGACGACACCAGCAGCTCCAATTCCGGCTCCAGCTCGTCCGGCAGCGGGAAAAAAGTGAAATAAGCGAGGCAGATATCGATCAGAGTACGGATCCAGCAGCAGGATTCGGAGGGAAAATCTCAGTCCGCTCTCAAGATCGGCGACGTGAAGACCCGTGCCCCGGTGAAAGCCTGGAAGGCGAACCAGGGAGCGTCGATCGAGACCCGATAGAAATCCGCCTGCTTCTGGAAATCAGCCAGGAACTCCGGCACCAGCGGCTCCACCGGTTCGAAACGCGCTGCCAGGGGATTGATGTATTTGCCGTGATGACGGATGCGGTAATCCAGGTGCGGGCCGCTGACCGCGCCCGAAGCCCCCACCTGCGCAATGTACTGTTTACCAGTAACCCGCACACCTTTCTTGATCCCCGGCGCGAACCGGCGCAGATGCAGATACATGGTCTCATAGCCCTTGCTGTGCTTGATGCGGAGCATGCGGCCTGAAGCCCCGCTCCACCCGGCGAATGTGACCACCCCGTCTCCGGTGGCATACACATGTGTGCCGACCGGAGCGCCGTAATCCACGCCGTAGTGAGGGCGGTAGGTCCTCCACACCGGATGGAGGCGGCTGGAGCTGAAGCGCGAGGTGATCCGGGGAGATTTGAGGGGGGATTTGAGGAAGGCCTTGCGGAGGGACGCTCCCTGGTATGTAAAGTAATCGGTCTTGCCCGTGTCCGGATAGGTGAAGCGGTACGCCTGGAAGCTTTCGCCCCGGTTGACGAATTCGGCGGCCAGGATAACTCCGTAGCCCGAGAACTCACCCTCGATGAACTTCTTCTCGAACAGGATCCGGAAGCTGTCACCGGGCTGGATCTCGGTACGGAAGTCCACGTCCCACGCGAAGATCTCCTCCAGGAGGATGGCCAGGGGGGCTGTCTCTCCCTGCCGTGCCAGGGCCTTTATGGGGAAATCTTCGATGACCCCCCACACGAGTGAAACCCGGAGCTCGGATACCCGCTGCTGGATCCTGGCCCGGTAGGCCTGGCCTTGCCTTTCGATGCGCAGGATGCGCATCCGGTCGATGTCGTATTCCAGCGCCACTACGGTCCCGTCCTGGAATGAGTAGAGCCGCAGTTCCTGTCCCGCCTTGATCCGGGCCAGGTCGTAGGCCGGCTTGACGTCCTCCCCCATCCGGTGGATCTGGGCGGCCGTGAACCCGTGCGCCCCCAGCAGGTCGGACAGGCTCTTGCCTGACGGGATGGTCTCCCGGTGCTCGTCCAGGGGAGGAAGCTTGACCGAGGCCAGTTCCGTGTCTTCGACCCGCACGGGTGTTTCGAGAGAGTAGCCCTTGGGCAGGAAATTGAGGACGAAATAGAGGATCGCCATCAAGAGGAAGAAGATCACGAACACGAGGCGGCTGGGGCTGCTGCTGGATCGGCGGATGTGGAGGTTGACCTGCATGCGTTACCTGTAGCCTTTTTGAAAGCAAAATAGTTGATTTTACATGTTTTGTCAATGGGGGAGGGACCGGAAGGCCTTAACATTTGGGGGGAGAGGAAGGTATAGTAGTGTGGATGACAGATGAAGAACGTTGGGTGTCGAGGGCTCTTGAAGGCGATGAAGATGCCTTCGAGCGGCTCCTTCGGCCCCACAGACGGGGCATGATGAACCTCGCGTTCCGTATGACGGGAAACCATGAGGCGGCAGAAGAGATCTGTCAGGAGGCAATGATCAAAGTGTTCAAGTATCTGAATCGTTTCCAGACCGGGCGGAGCTTCCGGAACTGGGCCTTCAAGATCACGGCCAACGCCGCCTTCGACTATCTGCGGAGGCAGAAAAAGGAGGAGAGCGTCATCGAGGGCCGCAGGCATGTCGCGGTCCATTCGACTCCTTCCCCTGAGAAACGCCTGCTGAACCGGGACATCGCCCGCCGCCTGCAGTCCTGTCTGGGCTATCTGACCCCCAAGGAACGGATGGTGTTCCTTCTGCGCGACGCGGAAGGATTCTCTGTCATAGAGACGGCCGGCCTCATGCGCAGCTCTTCCATGGCCGTCCGCACCCATCTGTCCCGGGCCAGGAGCAAGATCCGGATGCGGTACCCACAGGTCCGCTCGAGGATCGAGGGAGAGAACGATCGATGAACTGCCGCAGGATCCGTAAAAGGCTGGCGCTGCATGCGGGTGGCGACCTGACATCCGACAAGGCACGCCGGGTGGAGGCGCACCTTCAGGCCTGTGAGGCCTGCAGGACAGAGTTTGCAGCACACGTGGAGAGCCTCCGGCAGACCCGTCGGTGGTTCGGTCAGGCTGACACGGCCTGGAGAGAAGAAGCCTGGCGCGAGGCCGTCGGCCGGGCCATGGCCGCCGGATCCCACGGATCCCGGGATCGGCGCTCTCTTGTACAGCGGCCGGCATGGGCATATGCGGCCATGGTCTTGATGGCCGCGGTCCTCTCGTTCCTGGTTGTCAGACCCCTGCCCGAGCAGGAGTCGCTGCGCGGGCCGTTTTCGGCCGTATCTCCGGAATCCCCTTCCCAGGATATCGTCTCCATGACCTTGGTATCCCAAGAGACCGGTCTCAAGATCCAATGGTTCTTGAATCGAAACTTCAAACTCAAGGAGGATAGCGAATGAAAAAGACAGCTTTGTTCTTTATTGTGACCCTATTGTGTATGGGGCTGACTCTACCGGCATTGGGTGGGCAGTCCTCAACCCAGTCCACCAAATCCAAGAAACAGCCTGCTAAACAGGCTGTCCCGCAGGCTCCCGATGCCGTAATGCATCCATCCTCTACGGCCGTTCAGCAGCCTCCCACTCCCACCGCCCCCGTACAGATGCGCAAGGAGATTATCAAGGTCAACTACATCGAGGCGCAGGAAGCGTTCCAGATCCTTATGGCCTACAAGAGCGTGCGCGGCCGTATCCAGATGCAGCGCAACCGTAACATCCTGATCATCGAAGACACGCCGGAATTCGTGGACAAGCTCCTCTCCATCCTCAGGGAGCTCGATGTGAGGCCCCTGGACCTGATGTTCACGGTGGATGTGATCATGGGCAGCATGGAAGAGAAGGGAGGAGAGAAGATCCCCGGATCGGACAAGCTGCTCAAGGAGCTGAAGAGCCTCCTGAAGTACAAGCACTTCGCCCGCCTGGACACCACCATGATCAAGGTCCAGGACAACGGCCGCACCTCCCAGCGGATGGGAGGCCAGGGCATCGGCCTGCTGCTCGAGCTCTACCCCCGCCACGTCAGGGACGGCGGCCAGGATGGCTTCCAGGTGGAACTCAGCCTGCGTCAGACCACCAGGCAGTTTTCCCGGCAGGACGCAGACGGAAAGCTGCAGCACTTGGGGACTCCCCTGGAAAAATCCATGTCTCTGCTGCAGACCTCGCTGATGCTCAAGGACGGGGAACGTTCGGTGGTGGGGGTTTCCAAGCTCAACGGCGGCGACACGGCCCTCATCCTGGTCATCGAGGGCAGGGTCGTCAGGTGATGCCGGATTCCGGTCTTTAGCGTCCGGTCTCTTGCCGTACTTCAGCGGTCAACGCGTAATGCATGACGTTTCACTCGGGGCCTCCTTATGAAGAAACGAGTGTATCCGGACTATCGAGTTTTTGCAAATAGAGCCGGACCGTACGGACGGCCAACCCGGACAGCCCCACGACTCCCACCAGGTTGGTGATCGCCATGAGGCCGTTGAACATGTCGCCCACGGACCAGGCCGCCTCGACCTCCAGGGTGGCTCCAACGATAATGAATAGGCAGTAGATCCAGTTGTAGGGCTTGTGGATCCAGGGCCCGAGCAGGAAGCTCAGCGCGATCTTGCCGTAATAGGACACGGCGATCAGGCTGGAGTATCCGAAGAGGAAGGAGCTGGCGGCCACGATGATGCCGCCTGCGACGGGGAGCGCCAGGTTGAAGGCATTGGCCGTCATCTCCGTGCTGGTCCCGTGCGTCCAGGCTCCCGAGGTCAGCACCGCCAGGGCCGTGATGGTGCAGATGACCATGGTGTCGATGAATACATCCAGGGCGCCCAGGAAGCCCTGCCGGGCTGGCTCGGCGGTGCGGGAGGGGGCGTGCAGGACGGCCGCTGTCCCGGTCCCCGCCTCATTGGAATAGGAGCCGCGCGCCAGGCCGTAGCGGATGGCCCGGGCTACGGTCGCGCCCACCATCCCGCCGCCCAGGGCCGAAGGTTTGAAGGCGCCGACAAAGATCAGGCTCACCGCCTCGGGTATGCGGTCGTAGAAGTAGAAGATGGTGAAGAGCCCTCCCAGGACATAGAACACCACCATGATGGGGCTCAGGAATTCGGTCACCCGCCCTATGGACCGGATCCCGCCCACGATGACCAGCCAGGTGATGAATGCCAGCCCCAGACCCGCCATCCAGGGCTTGAGCCCCAGCTCGGACTGCATGGCCAAGGCGATGGAGTTGGACTGGATGATGGTGGTGGCGAAGGTGGCCTTGCCGGCCATGAACAGCGCGTAGGTGCCGGCCAGCCAGGGCAGGTGCAGGCCGTCCCGCAGGTAGTACATGGGCCCGCCGGCCATCGAGCCGTCGGGCATGATCCTGCGGAACTTGTGCCCCAGGATGACCTCGACCATCTTGGTGGCCATGCCCACCGCGGCCAGGACCCACATCCAGAACACCGCCCCCGGCCCTCCCATGGCGATGGAGGTGCAGACCCCGGCGATGTTGCCGTTACCCACCACCGTTGCCAGGGAGGTGGTCAGAGCCTGTAAGGGGGAGATGTCGCCGTCCTGGGGTGGGCCGGCTTCTCTGTAGCTCCTCCGGCCGAAGAGCAGGCGGAACTGGAACCCAAGCCTCCTCAGGTGGATGAAGCGCAGGCGGATGGAGAGGAATAGCCCGGTGCCCAGCAGGAGGATGACGGTCTGGGGGCCCCAGACGATGTCCGCCAGAAACCGGATGGACCGGTCGATCAGTTCGATTTCTTATCCCCTGCGGCTTTGAGTTCTTTCCTGCGCGCGATCTCCTGCCGGACCGGCTTGTGCAGCACGATGAAATAGTAGACCACCAGGCAGGCCAGAATCAGTGCGAAGCGTTGAGAATTTCCATGAAAAAACAGAGAGTAGAAGGCATAACCGATCACCCCGATCAGCAGGAACAGGTGAAAGAAGGCGAAGATCCAGTCGGCCACCCGGGCCCCCGTCTTGACTATTTTCTCCGGACGGAGATGATCTCGATGGTCTCGCGCGGCACGTCCTGCATCTGTCTCCTGGTCATGGTCTTGGTCTTGGCGATGGCCTCAACGACCTCCGTGCCCTGGATCACCTTGCCGAAGACGCAGTATCCCCAGCCGTCCTCGGTCTTGGCCGTGTGGTCGAGCCCGGGATTGTCGATGTGGTTGAAGTAGAACTGGGCGCTGGCGCTGTGAGGGTCCATCCTGCGGCCCATGGCGATGGTGTACTTCAGGTTCTTCAACCCGCTGTCCGCCTCGTTCCTGATCGTCTCATATACGGGCTTTTGAGTAAAATCAGGTGTCCACCCGCCGCCCTGGATCATGAAGTCCTTGATGACCCGGTGGAAGATGGTGCCGTCGTAGAATTTCTCGTCCACATAGGTGAGGAAGTTCTTGACCGTGATGGGGGCCTTGTCCGGGTAGAGTTCGATCACCATGTCGCCCTCGGTGGTTTTCATGACAACTTCGATGGTGCTTCCTTGGGCGGATACAGCCAACGGGAGGGCCAGGAGCAGCGCGAGTGCCGTGGCGCCCGATATCAGAGTCTTGATCATTGTGACCTCCTTGTTACGCGGCAGGAACTTGAAAATCAAGATACCAGATAATCCCTCTAATAGCAATCTGTGGGGGTCAGGCTTTGATAAGTTTGATAATCTAGGCGGTTATTAACCACAGCTTCCATTTATCAAACTTATCAAAGCCTGACCCCCACAATACAGTCCTCATAAGTCAGCTTTATTTGTGTGCTCACCGAAAAATCTTATGTAACACCTTGATATTATATGTATTACGTGAAATATTGACATTTTATTAGTAAAGATGCCGACATTGAAACAAATGGATTTTGTGAATCTTATGTCGGCAGCTTTTATGAATTATTCAGGAAAGAAAGGAGTCGGACATGAACACAAAAACCAGTCTATCACGCTTTGGATTTGTCTGCCTGATCTGCGCCGGCCTGGCCGCTCAGCTTTGGGCCCAGGGGCGGGGGGGGCAGCTCACCGATGAGCAGAAGCTCCTCCAGGTGATGCATTCCATCCACAGCCAGACCCTCTATGACTATGTCGCGGAGCTGGCCTCGGACAAGTACTGGGGCCGTCTGACCGGCACGGAGGGTTACAACCAGAGTGCGGAGTGGGTGATCTCTTTTTTCAAGAAATGGGGCGTGGAGCCGGCCGGCGACAACGGGACCTTCCTGCAGGCCTTCCCCAATCCCTACACCCTGGTGTTCGAAGACTGCTCCCTGTCCCTACAGATCCCGCACAAGGACGCGTTCATCCGGAAGCCGTATGTTTATCAAGAGGAATTCATCCCGGGATCGACATCGGACTCGGGTGAGGTGA
This sequence comes from Candidatus Aminicenantota bacterium, assembly GCA_030620655.1. Taxonomy (GTDB): domain Bacteria; phylum Acidobacteriota; class Aminicenantia; order Aminicenantales; family Aminicenantaceae; genus JAUXEH01. The sequence continues at coordinate 6,901 of JAUXEH010000075.1, forward strand.
CCGCCGAGGTGATCTATGTGGGCTATGGGATCAGCGCCCCCGAGCTGGGGTATGACGAGTACGCCGGCCTGGATGTCAGCGGCAAGATCGTCCTCATGGAGCGGGAGGCTCCGGTCGGCTCGAACGATGTGGAGGTCTTCAAGAAATGGCGGCCCTATTCCTTCCATCAGTACAAGCTGAAGAATGCCGCCGCCCACGGCGCCAAGGGCATGCTCTACAACTACCACATCACCAATCCCAACAATGCCTTTGTCGAGGGCTTTGTATACACGCACATCGGCAGTGCCGTGGTGGAGGACCTGTTCGCCGGGACCGGCCGCACACACAAGGAAGTGGTCGCAGGGATCCGGAAGACCCTGAAGCCCCGGTCTTTTTCCACCGGGAAGGTGGTCACCATCAAGAACACCACCGAGCATCACCCCGACGGTATCGGGGCCAATGTGGTGGGCAGGATCGTGGGGTCGGATCCGCAGCTCAGGGACGAGGTCATCATCGTGGGCGGGCATCTCGACCACCTCGGCCGCTGCTATGAGATCATGCCGGGCGCCAACGACAATGCCTCGGCTGTGGCCGTGATCATGGGATTGGCCGAAGCCCTTACCAGGAGCCCGGTCAAGCCCCGCCGCACCATCCTGTTCATCTGCTTCGGTGCCGAAGAGCAGGCCGTGGCCGGATCCAAATACTATGTGGAAAATCCCATCTTCCCCCTGGAAAAGACCGTCTGCCTCATCAACATGGACGGGGTGGGGGACGGAAACAGGTTGAGTGCCTTGGCGGCGGAGAACTACCCCGAATTCTGGGAGTATATCAAGCGTGCCAACGATAGATACATCCACAGGGTGGTGACACCCCGCTATTTCACCAACAATGCCCGGCCCCGCCTGGACGCCGCCCGGTTCATGTGGGCGGGCGTGCCTTCGATCTCCTTCGCGGCCGGCGGGACGCGCCGCTCCTACTCCTACTATCACCTCACCAAAGACAACATGGACATCATCACGCCCGAGATCATGGAGGACATGGCCCAACTGCTGTTCCTGGCCATCCTGGACATGGCCAACCAGGATGAGCTGGATTTCCGGCGGTCGGCTAAGTGAGGGTCCGGTTCTTCAATCCCACCCGGATCGTGTACGGGCCGGGTTCACTCTCACAGCTCCCGGATCAACTGCCTGCCGGGACCCCCGCTGAGCAGATCCTTCTGATCAGCGATGCGGGCCTCCGCCGGGCCGGGATCACCCAGCGGGCGCAGGAACTGCTGCCCGGCGCTGAGGTCTTCGAAGAGGTAGAGCCCAATCCCCGCCACACCACTGTGGATCGCGCCGGTGGCCTGGCACGGGACTTGGGGGCCCGGCTGGTGGTGGGGCTGGGCGGAGGGAGCGTCCTGGACGCGGCCAAAGCAGTCGCGCTCCTGGCCTCCAACCCGGGTTCCATCGAGGATTATGAGGGACGGGAGCGGTACACGGTCCCTCCGCTCCCGGTCCTGGCGGTCCCCACCACCTGCGGAACCGGTTCCGAGGTGACCTGGGTGGCGGTCATCACACACACGGGACGCCGCTTCAAGATGAGCATCAAGGGCCCGGCCATGTTTCCGGTTGCGGCCCTGGTGGACCCGGATCTCCTGGCGTCCCTCCCTCCCGCTCTGGTCGCCTCCACCGGGATGGACGCCCTGGTTCACGCCATCGAAGCCTATACCGTGAAACCCGCCACCTTCATCACGGATGCGTTCGCGGTCCAGGCGGTCCGCATGAGCTTCCTTTTCCTGAAGAGGGCCTGGGCGGACATCCGGAACGACCATGAGGCCCGCGACGGTGTGATGAAGTCAAGCCTGCTGGCGGGCCTGAGTTTCGGCAACAGCGATGTGGGCGCGGTCCACTGCCTCTCCGAATCCGTCGGGGCCCTCCTGGACACCCCCCACGGTGTGGCCAATGCAGTGTTCCTGCCCTTTGTCATGGAGTTCAACCTCCCGGCCGCATCCGGACGCTACGCCGAGCTGGCCCGTGCGGTAGGCCTGGAGGGCGGGACCCCGGAGAGCCTGGCCCGGCGCCTGATCCGGGAGATCAGGGAACTCGCCGGAGCCATCGGGATCCCCGAATTCCAGCACCTGGGGATCCCCGAGGAGCGATTCCGTGAGATCGCGGACAAGTCCTTTGCCAACAACTCCAATCCGTCCAATGTCAGGGAGGCGTCCGCTGAAGATTACCTGGGTATCCTGGAGCGCGCGCAATCGGAAAGCCTCTGAATCTGGTCAGGGCTTCTCGATGAGGATCTGCAGGATCTCGAGCTCGTCGGCATCGAACCAGATCTTGTGGCAGGAGAGGCATTTGTCCACCGGCACCACGTACTGATAGTTGTAGGGCCGCGGAAGCAGCCTGTGCCCGCACTCCGGACAGAAGAGCTTGGAGGGTGTTTTCATGGTGATCTTCCGGGTCCGGGCGGGGTTCTGCATGAACTCCTCCTCGAAGTCCCGGGCTTTCTGCAGCAGCTTTTCGGAAAAATCCACCTCCCGGCGGGCCACGATACGGTCGATCAGGGCGGCATCCACCAGCTTCCCTCCACACTCCGGGCAGGCCTTGACGGCCACCCCCTCGTAGAAGCTGTCCCGCAGCTCAACCCGGCAGTGGGGGCACTTGTTCCGGCGCCTGGGGTTGATATGCTTCTTCTGGTACAGGCTGCGCAGCGCCAGCTGGAGCTGAGGGAACTCCCGGGCCGGAGCCTGGACGTTCTCCTGGAGGTTCCTCATCCAGATGCGGAGGGAAAAATAGGGGAGGACGATAACCTCCTCCAGCGTGAGGGGGCCCTGCCAGTTCCCCTTGCCATCCCGGATCGACCAGATCATGCCCTGGCCGGGAGTATCTTCCGTAGGTCCCGGCCCTGTCCCGGGTCCGGGTAGGCCGGACTCCTCCTGCGCCAGGAGGATCTGACGGGCCTTTTCCCTCTGCTTCCGGCTTTCCTGGACATCCAGGACGATCTTGCCCGGGGTGGACGAGAACATGGCCGTCAGCAGCCGGAGCCGCTTCAGCAGCGGTGGATGGGAGTTGAAGATGCGGCTCAGAAATCCGTCCGTGATCTCCCGGGACTCCGGGGGTACGATGAACAGGGGAGAATAGGTCAGGGTGAAGTCGCCCACGAAAGAGTTCTTGACGTGGGCCTTGTAGATGGCCCTGGCCAGCGCGGCCGGGTTGCGGCTGAACTCCACGGCCGCGGCATCGGCCAGGATCTCACGCTGGCGGCTGATCAGCATGCTCAGGAGGTGCATGAGAAGGCCGGAGAACGAGGCCGCCAGGAGGACCAGCACCTGCCCGCCCTGGAAGACCCCGCCCGTCTGGTTGCCGACCGGCTGCGGGGAGTCTTCCGGCTCCATGGCTTGACGCAGCCTCTCGAAAAAATTGGCCAGCGAGCAGACCAGCGTGACATAGAAGGTGTCGCCGCGGATGATGTGCGCAAGTTCGTGGGCCACCACCGCCTGGAGTTCGTCCCGGGTGAATTCCGCCAGCAGCCCCTCGGTCACGATGACGCTGGGGGTGTTGTCCCGTTCGATCAGAGCCATGGAGTTGATGGCGAATACGGGAATGATGTAGGCGTTGGCCTGGGGCAGGCCGCTGGCGATGCGGATCTCATCCACGGTGTTGGCGAACTGTGTGTGGTAGCGGTCCTGAGCGTCGGGTGCCTGGGCCTGGAGGCGTTTCCGGATAAACTCGGCCCCGAAGAGGCGGGCATCCAGGAAGTGGAAGACCGCGATCATCACCGCGACCGTGAATCCGATCCAGAGCAGGGTGGAGAGGCGGTTGGCCAGGGGGAAAGAGGAATCCGGGATAAAGAGCCCCAGGCCCAACAAAATCACCCCCGCGACCAAGGCGACGGCCGCAAAGTAGAAGACGACGAGGATCAGGAACAGCAGCAGGCTTTTCCGCCACTGTGTGCGCTGCACCTCATAGAAATCCTTGGCCTTCCGCTTCATTTCCATCTACTTCGTTGCGGCGGGTTCGCGGCGAATTATCACAGCTTCACCCTCCGACGCCTCGTATCCGTACCAATCTGGAACCGTGAATAACTCAGGCTCCTGAATTATTCATAAAGAATGTCGATATTTCCTTCATAAAACTCATAATAATCATCGACATTCTTTACCCTTCGGGCGAGCCGATCTTACGGCATCTGCAGCGTTATGTCGGGTCTCGCGGTGGTAAACCACAGCTTCGCCCTCCATGCCTTGCATCTGCCGCAATCTCGACTCGTGAA
>JAUXEH010000009.1 GCA_030620655.1 Candidatus Aminicenantota bacterium
ATAACAATAGGAGAACATAGCTATTTATATGCTCACTGAAAAACCTCATGTAACCCCTTGATAATACTTGTATTACGTGAAATATCGACATTTTTTATGAATTATTCAGGTTGATTGACAGGAAGGGGGCAATGCCTTAAAATAAAAGCCTCTGAAGAGGAGAAATACAAGGAGGTCGCAATGTCTTCATCAGCCGAACCTAATGTCGTCCCCCTGTGCGATGTGCTGCTTGTTCTGCTCATCATCTTCATGGTCATCACGCCCATGGTCCAGAAAGGCATGGATGTCAAGCTTCCTGACACCGTCGCAGAATCCGGTTCTGCACCCCAGGGACTGATCGTGCTCACACTTCGAAGCGACTTGGGTGTTATGATCAACCAGGAGCAGGTCGAGATGAGCATGCTGAGCGGCCGTCTCAGAGAGATCTACGAAGTCCGGCAGGACAAGACCATCTTTGTCCGGGCTCATGCCAAGGTTCCCTACAGCTATGTTATCGAGATGATCGACATCGCTAAAGGGGCCGGCGTGGATGTCACCGGCATCATCCCTGAATACATCACCGAAGATTAATCGAACTCCCCTTTCGTAACCGTTTTTTACCCTGGCCCCGGACACCTTTCCCCATTTGATCTAACCTGGATAATTCACGAGTCGAGTTTGCCGCAGAAGGAAGGCGCGGCGGGTGTGCTGAGTAGGTTGGGTCGGTTATTTCTTAATGGGGCCGATGACCTCCCGGCTCACCACCAGGCGTTGGATCGAATTGGTGCCTTCATAGATTTGCAGGAGCTTGGCATCCCGCATGAGCTTTTCCATGGGGTAATCCTTCATGTATCCGTAGCCGCCGAAGATCTCCAGGGCGGTGTCGGTGGTCTTCATGGCGACATCCGTGGCAAAGAACTTGGCCATGGCCGATTCCTTGCCCACGGGCAGGCCGTTGTCCAGCCGCCAGGCTACGTTCCAGACCATGAAGCGCGCCGCATTGATCTCCGCAGCCATTTGGGCAATCCTGAAGGAGATATCCTGAAACAGGGCGATCGGCTTCCCGAACTGCACACGTGTGCGCGCATATTCGATGGCATGCTCCATGGCCGCCCTGGCCACTCCCACTCCGCCGGCCCCCACGGGCGCCCGGGTCGAGTCCAGCGTTTTCATGGCAACGATGAAGCCCATGCCTTCCTTGCCCAGCAAGTTGGCAGCCGGAACCCTGACGTCTTCGAAGAACATCTCGCAGGTATTCGAAGCGCGGTGGCCCATCTTGTCCTCTTCCTTGCCGATGACGATGCCCGGAGTCTCCCGCGGCACAACAAAGACGCTCATGCCGCGCGCCCCCTTGTCCGGATCGGTCAGGGCAAAGACCGTGTAGAGCTCAGCCACACCGCCGTTCGTGATGAAACACTTGGAGCCGTTGATCACATACTCGTCACCGTCCTTGATGGCCTTGGTCTTGAGAGCCGCGGCATCCGATCCCGCCTCTCTTTCCGTGAGGCAGAACGCGGCCAAAGAGGTTTTTTCGGTGAACGGCGTCAGGAATTTCTTTTTCTGCTCATCGGTCCCGAACAGGAGTATGGGCGTGAAGGCCAGCGAACTCGCCATGATCGTGGTGTACATGCCGGCGCATCCCCAGGCCAGCTCTTCGCTGAGGATCACGGCATCCATGTGGCCCAGTCCCCCACCCCCTAATTCTTCGGGGAGCTCGCAGGTGATCAGGCCGACTTCGAAAGCCTTGTGCATGACATCCCAGGGGAACTCCTCGCCTTTATCGTATTTGGCGGCATTGGGCCGCATCTCTTTCTCAGCAAACGCGTGTGCCATTTCTTGGAGAGCTTTTTGTTCTTCGGACAAGCTGAAATCAATCACTCGTTCCTCCTTCGTTTCAATATTATGATTATGATGCCCTGATAATAGTATGCCCCCCCTGGTATCGTCAAGGAATTTATGCGGCGCCGTCCGATTCAGGGCGCAAGACCATGCGTTCCCGGCTGAGATGAAAGGCCGGGAAAGGCAGGTCGAGCAGCCGTCCCACAATGTCCTGCGGACGCGGTATCCGGCCGGTGCCGAAGGGGATTGTGATTTTTATCCGTTCTTCATCAAGCTCGATCCCAACCTCCGGGCCGGATTCTTCAGCTGGTTCACCGAGTGGAGTGGATGACGCTATGAACTCCCGGATCCTCCGTTCCAGTACCTCCCGCTCCGAAAGGCCGCTGCCGGCCGGAGCTTTACAGAGAGCCGCCACCGCTTCGGAAACCTCCCCCTCCTGCAGGCCGAGGGAATAGACCAGTGCTGTGAGGGCCTCCGAGAGCGAAGGGGCGTCCGAGTCGAGATTTTCCAGGGAGGACACCCGGACGCCCTGGGGCAGCCTGGAGTTGATCCGGGAAACAAACTCCGCCTCGGTAAATGTGTACTGCGACCGGAACTCCAGCACCTCCTCTTCACCCTCCATCCCAAGGGCTAGGGCCGGCCCGAAGCTCATGCGCATCTTGGGATGAAATCCCTGGGTAAACTCCACCGGGATGCCGGCCCGACGGAAGCTCCTCTGAAGCTGGCTGACAAGGTTGTTGTGTGAGAAAAAACGCGCTATCCCCTTCTTGCTGTACCGGACACGGTAGCGGCAGACCGTACCGCTCTTCTCGCCCAGAGGGGAGGTCCTGGATCCGGATTTCAGGGGAAGCGTCGAGGGCGCATCCGAATCCTCCTCGTGGAAGCCGAAGGTACACCCGCCACACTCACTGCACAACCGGGGTTCGCAGGGCGGAGTCGGGACCGCATCCAGCGCCCGCTCCAGTTCCTCCCAAAGGTGGGGCTTTTTCAAACCTGTGTGGATGTGATCCCAGGGCAGGACCGAAGCGTATTCCAGTGAGCCCAGATATGTCTTATGATCCAGGTCCAGTCCGGCAAAGGCCTCTTCCCAGAGAGGCCATTTGAAATGTTCGGTCCAGGAATCGAAACGGACCCCGGCCTCCCAGGCTTTCTGCAGCACCTCTCCCAGGCGGCGGTCGCCGCGTGAGAACACGCCCTCCAGGACCGATCCCTTGAGCCCGTGTTCCTTGAACCGGATGGAACGGTACCGCCGTAGCCGGGATTTCAGCCGCCTGTATCGGGAGAGAAGGACCTGTTCCTCTGCCATCCCAACCCACTGGAAGGGCGTGTGCGGCTTGGGAATGAAATAGGCCACACTGAGGTTGATCTGAGGGGGACTGCCCAACAGCTTTTGCCCCAGCCGCACCAGGCCGCCTACCAGCTCTGCGATGCCGTCCACGTCTTCCTCGGTCTCGGTCGGCAGCCCCAGCATGAAGTAGAGCTTCAGCTTCCGCCAGCCGTTCTTGAATGCGGTCTCCGCAGCCTGAAACAGGTCCCTGTCCTCGAGATGTTTGTTGATCACACGCCTCAGCCGATCGGTCCCGGCCTCGGGGACGAGCGTGAAGCCGGTCCTGCGGACCTTGAGGATCTGCTTTACAACCTCCGGTGTCAATCCCCCCGGGCGCAGGGAAGGCAGGGACAGAGCCACCCTGGATTCATCCAGCTCGGACATGAGGTGGGTGATCAGATCCTCCAGAGGGCCGTAGTCGCCCACAGAAAGGCCTGCCAGAGAGACCGCCTCATATCCAGTCGAGGCCAAGCTGCTTAGGATCCGTTCCCGTACAAAATTCGGGTCCCGGGGCCGGGAGGGAAAGTAGATCTGCCGGGCCTGGCAGAAGCGGCAGTTCTGGGGGCATCCGCGTTCCACCTCGACCACGGCCCGGTCATGGATGATCTGGATGTTGGGAACGATGATGTCCTCGGGGAAAGGCGCCTCACCAAACGGCCGGCAAACCCGTTTTTTCACGACCGCGGGCTTACCGTCACTCTGTCTTACCGCTCTAAGAGTCGAACCGGACGGCAGATACACGCTGAAGCGGGAAGGTACATATACTCCCTCAAGACCGGCCAGCCCGTCCAGGAGTCCCTCTCGGTCTCTCCAGTCCGGCTTGTGCAACAGGCAGAAGTCCACGATCTCAGGGAAGGCCTCCTCCCCGTCACCGATCAGGAAAAAATCAAACACATCGGCGACAGGCTCCGGGTTGAACGCCGCCGGCCCGCCCGCTATTACCAGCGGGTGCCTCGAGGTGCGCTCCTCAGACCGGAACGGGATGCCTCCCAGAGACAGCATGGTCAGGATGTTGCTGTAGTTCAGCTCATACAGGAGGGAAAATCCCAGGATGTCGAATTCGGACAGCGGGATGCGGTTTTCCAGCGAGAACAGCGGGTAACCCCTACTGCTCAGCGCTTGCTCGAAATCCGGCCAGGGCGCAAAGACCCGCTCCACCAGTACCTCAGGGCGGCTGTTGAGGACATGGTAGAGGATCTTCTGGCCCAGATAGGACATCCCGACCTCATAGAGATCGGGAAAGGCCAGGGCGACCTTAAGCTTGGCTTCAGCCGGATCCTTCCGGATCGCGTTCCACTCCCCGCCCGTGTAGCGGCCGGGTTTCTGTACCTGCTGCAGGATTTTTTCCAGCCAGTTCTCACTCATGCCGCGACCGCGCGTATTATACGGCGGTGGTCCCCCCTCTTACAAGACCAACCTCTTCAACCCGATGCCTGACACATACCAAAGTCGGGTAGATCTCTGCTGCTGACGCCTGGCCCTTCTGCCCGAGCCCATGGGGAGCTGGGCGGATTCGTGATATAATAATAAAGTTATGAAAATACTCATCGTATACACCACACGGCATGGGTGCACGGAAAAATGTGCTGAAAAACTCCGGGGGCGCCTGAACGGCGAAGTCGACATCGTCAACCTCAAGTCAGCTGGCTCCCCCACTTTGTCGGATTACGAAACCGTACTGATCGGCGGATCGATCCACGTCGGGCAGGTCCAGAAAAAAATAAGAGCCTTCTGCCTCGACCACGAGGCGGAGTTGAAACAGAAGACGCTGGGCCTTTTTTTGTGCTGCATGGAAGAGGGAAAAAAGGCGCAGGAGCAGTTCGATGCGGCCTTCTCTAAAGCCCTGCGTGCTCATGCCGCCGCACAAGGACTTTTCGGGGGCGAGTTCGACTTTAGCCGCATGAATTTCCTGGAACGCAAGATCGTTAAAAAGGTCGCGGGCGTCGAAGGCAGTGTCTCCCGGATATCTGAGGAAGCCATAGAACGTTTCGCGGCCGACCTCGTCCGGAACCTGCCTGAAGGCTAAGAATTGCCGATATAGAATTATCTCCCTATGATTTAAGATGGGATCGGTAGGTCCTATGAATATGTGTCCAAGACCGGGATTAGTTAGGAGCGGAGATTGCTGCAGCGACGAGGAAATGGTTCATGAGCTGTAGTGAACTACAGCGATTGGGCCACGACGAAGTCGATGTGGTGAGATCGACCCGCAAATAACTCAGGTCAGATGTTGACGAAGCGGCGCATCTTAACATTGATAACCAGCGAGACGGCCAGATAATTGGCCAAGAGCGAAGATCCCCCGTAGCTGAGCAGCGGCAGCGGGATTCCCGCCACCGGGAAGAGCCCGACCGTCATCAGGATGTTGATGAATGCCTGGCTCGTGATCAGGAACGCGACCAGGTAGCAGATATACACTCCCGCCCGGTCTCGCGATCTCTCCACAGACTGAAACAGACGCAGCAGCAGGAGGAAGTAAACGCCCAGGACCAGGATAACGCCGGTGAAGCCGGCTTCTTCCCCGATGACAGAGAACACAAAATCCGTATGCCTGGCCGGCAAAAAACGCAGCTGACTCTGCGTCCCCTTTTTGAACCCCTTTCCGAACAGGCCGCCCGAGCCCACGGCGATCTTGGACTGCATGATCTGATACCCTGATCCCAAGGGATCCTGGTCTGGGTAGAGCAGCGTCGTGACGCGCTGTTTTTGATAGTCTTTCAGCAGGAAATTCCAGCCCACTACTCCAAGGATGATGCTCACTGCCAGGAACAGGATGACCATCCTGCGGTTCATTCCGGCCAGGATCAGTGTGGCCAGTAAAATGGGCACATAGCTCAGGGCCGTCCCCAGGTCCGGCTGCATCGCCACCAGGGCGACTGGGATCAGGACGATGCCTGCGCTCATCATCCCCTCGATAAACGAGAAGGTGAAGCGCCTGAACTTGGAAAAGAAGCTTGCCAGGGCCAGGATGACGGCGATCTTGCAGATCTCAGAGGGTTGGAACTGGAAGAACGGGAGACGAAACCAGCTCTTGGCTCCGGAGACGATGCTTCCGAAAACCAGCACGCCCACCAAAAGGATCAGACACACTCCATAGAAATAGGGAGAGAGCGCCAGCAGGTGATGGTAATCGATCGAGAGTAAGAGGAACAGGGCGATGAGGCTCACCCCGATCCAGAACAGCTGCCGCACATGATAATTTCCCGGAAGATAGTGCGAGCTGCTGTAGATGAAGGCCACTCCGATGAGCGAGTTGAGGAGGAGCAGAAAGATGAGGAGCCAGTCGATGTGCCTCAGGAGAGAGCGGTCAATCATGGTTCTGCAGTTCCTGGAAGAGGCGGAAAAGCTCCCGGGCCACGGGAGCGGCGGTGGACCCACCCATCCCGCCATGCTCCACGATCACGGTCACGGCCACACGGGAGTCTGTCCGGGGTGCGAAACCCGTGAACCAGGAGTGAGTCTTGGTCTCCCTGCGGGATTCGCCCAGCCTCTCGGCTGTCTTACGGCTGACCACCTGCGTGGAACCGGTCTTCCCGCAGACCTCAAAACCCTCGACACGGGCGGCCCGGGCTGTCCCTTGCCTATTGGCTGCCATCCACATGCCGCGGATCACCCTCTCGATGTTTTCGCTGCTCACGCCGATGCTGTCGCGGCTCTGAATGATCGGTCTCTCTCCCTCTGCTAGACGGAGGTGAGGCTGGACGCGTTTCCCCCGGTTGGCCAGGGTAGCGGTCATGGTGGCGATCTGCAGGGGCGTCACCAGCAGGGGCCCCTGGCCGATGGCCACGGATATGGTCTCCCCGGGATACCAGGGGGCATTCCGGACACGTCTCTTCCATTCCCGATTCGGGACCAGGCCGGCATACTCTCCCTTCAGGTCGATGTTCGTGAGCTGTCCTAAGCCCAGCTTCCGGGCGTACTCGGCGATGGTCTCGATGCCCAGCCGCTTCCCCAGCTGGTAGAAGTAGATGTTGCAGGAGTTCCGGATGGCGTTGGTGAGGTCCATCTGGCCATGCCCTCCGGCGAACCAGCAGTTGAAGGGGTGATTGTAAATAAGGATGGAACCGGAACAATAGTACGACGTCCGTTCGGTGATGAGGTTCGTCTCCAGGGCCGCCAGCGCCATGACCAGCTTAAAAATGGAACCCGGGGCGTAGAGGCCGCGCAGGGCACGGTTCTCCAGCGGATGGCTCGGGTTGTTGATCAGGTCCATCCACTCGTCGGGAGTGAAACGATTGATGAACTTATTCGGGTCAAAGGTGGGGAAGGAGGCCAGGGCCAGCAGCCGCCCGTTGCGGGTATCCATGACGACCACGGCACCCTCCCTGCCCTCCAGGAGCTCCTCCGCCTTGGCCTGCAGCCGCGAATCCAGCGTCAGCTGTATGTCGTGGCCGTCCACCGGGTCCTCGCTCAGGACCGTGTCCTTGTAGCGGCCGGTGCTGTCCACGATCTTGAGATCACGTCCGCTGGCGCCCACCAGCTCGGATTCGTACTCCCGTTCGATCCCGGTCCGTCCGACCAGGTCGCCCAATCCCCGGCCACCGTAAGTCCCCTGTCGGATCTCCTCGGGCGAGATCTCTTGCAGGTAGCCCAGGACATGGGCTGCGAAGGTCGCGTTGAGATAGGATCTCTTGGGCTCGGCCTGTACGATCAACTCCGGGAACTCGCGCCGCCGGCTTTCGATTCTGGCAACCTCCTTGTCATCCAGGTCGTCCTTGATGACGATGGGATAAAATACCGGGAAGGATCGGTATTTTTCCACGCGTTCCCGGATGACTTCCGCATCCATCTCCAGGAGGCCTGCGATGCGGCGGTAAGAATCCTCCATGTCTCTCGAATCTTCCCTGACAACCGCAGCCTGGAAGGCCGCGATGTTGGTGGCCAGGACATTCCCCGTGCGGTCCTTGATGAGCCCACGTTGAGCGGGCAGGATGACCTCCCGGATACGATTGGCCTCGGACATCTCCCAATACTTTTTGTAGTCCAGTATCTGCATCTTCCATAGGTACAGGACCAACAGCAGGAAGGCCGCACCCACCACCAGGAAGGACACCCGGGCCCGGCGTAGGATGGGCGATATGTCCTCGTAGATCCCGTTTCTCATGTTTTCTTACGCATCTCCAGAAAATGGCTCACACGCCTCACCAAGGGGAAGATCACGACGGCAACCAGGGCTGTCAGGAAGGGCTGAAGAAAGATCAGGCCGCCGGCCGTGTAGATACGGCGAGAGAATATGGCGGCATACATGAAGGCCCACACGGCCAGCTCCAGGATGAGGACTAGGGCAAAGAAGGAATATCTCCGGGAGAAGGGGGCCAGGTTGATCTTCTTGGCCACCGAGCCGGCCGTATAGCCGGCCAGGGTCTTGGCGATGCCGGCCACGCCGAAAACACCGATGGAAAATGAATCCTGCAGAAGTCCGCAGAGCATGCCCGTGACCGCACCGTAGACCTCGCCTTTACTGACAGCGGCGTACAGGACGACCACACTCAGGAGATTGAAGGACAGGATCAGTGTGGGTGAGATGCTGCCCATGAGTGACGACAGGATGAAGGCGGCTACCATGCCCGCCGCCGTGTTGACGATATTCTTCAATCCCGGCCTCCCGGGAGGGCCGCATCAATAGAACACATGCTTGTCCACTCCGATCACGGCCAAACGATCCAGTTCACGCAGCCTGAAGAACGGCTGCACGCGTACATACTTGAAGAGCTCCGGCCTGTGCTCGACAGCGAGCACGATGCCTACCTTGATCCCCGGCGGATAGATGTAGTCAAATCCGGTTGTGAGGAGCGTATCCCCCTGCTTCGGATCCTCATCCGTGGTAAGGCTGTAATCCAGTTCACACAGAAGTTCCGCCCTGCCCTTCAGGATGGCCAGCCCCCTCCCTTCGGCGGTCTTGACACTCACACCGCTCTTGTCATCGGTGATCAGCTGCACGGTCGCTTCCTTGAGGGTGACCTGGAACACCCGGCCCACCAGGTTTCCGGACGCATCTAGAACGACCATGTTCTTGGCGAGGCCGTCCAGAGTGCCCCTGTTGATCACGACCGATTTGTAGGGGCTGGCAGAGTCCATTCCTATGACCTGGGCCCCGATCACACTTTCGGACAACCGGCCGTAGAGCTGCTGGAGGAATGCCTCATTCTGATAGCGCCTGAGGGACTGTTTCAATATAATGTTTTCCTGGAGGAGCGAAAAGTTTTCCTCGCTCAACCTCCGGTTCCGCTTCTGGGCATCCCGCAGCGCAAAGTAGTTGTTCCAGAGGCTGCCGATCCCCCTGAAGAACGAACTGACCCCATGCTGGATCGGGGCGAACGTGGAATACACCAGCTTTTCCAGCAGGGTCTCGTCCTCCTCCAGCGGGACCTGGATGGAGATCAGGATCATCTGGAAAAAGACCAGGGATATGAGCACGACGAGATTTTTTCTCTTGCTAAGAAAAGGCGGCATATACTGTTCTGATTATCAGATCAAGGATATCTTCTTCAACAGCTCCAGATCATCAAGCATCTTTCCGGCACCCAGGGCCACGGTGGTCAGTGGGTCCTCTGTGATGAAGACCGGCAGTTGAGTCTCCTCACGGATACGTTTGTCGATGTTCTTGAGCAGCGCTCCCCCACCAGTGAGGATGATGCCGCGGTCGATGATATCGGCGGACAGCTCGGGCGGTGTCTTTTCCAGCGCCACCATGACCGCCTCCACGATCGCATCCACCACATCGGCCAAGGCCTCCCTGATCTCCTGATCATCTACCACGATGGTCTTGGGGATGCCCTCGCGCAGGTCCCTCCCCTTTAGCTCCATGGTTATGGGTTCGTCCAGAGGATAGGCCGACCCGATCTGCATCTTGACTTGTTCCGCTGTTTTTTCCCCGATCAGGAGGTTATACTTCTTCTTGATGTACTGGATGATGGAGTCATCCATCTCGTTGCCCGCGATCCGGATGGAGTGATTGAAGACGATCCCGGTCAGCGAGATCACGGCAATATCCGTGGTCCCGCCTCCGATGTCCACGATCATGTTCCCCATGGGCTCTGCAATCGGGAGATCCGCCCCCACCGAGGCAGACATCGGCTGCTCGACCAGATAGACCTCCGAGGCTTTGGCCCGCAGGGCGATGTCTTTGACGGCACGCCGCTCCACCTGGGTGATTCCGGTGGGTATGCCGATGACGATCCGCGGACGCAGAAAAAAACCTCGGTTGTTGGTGGCCTTCTTGATGAAATAATCCAGCATCTTTTCCGCGATCTCGAAATCCGCGATGACCCCGTCCCGCATAGGCTTTATGGCCAGGACGCTGCTCGGCGTCTTGCCCAGCATCTCCTTGGCGCTCTTACCCACGGCTTCTACTTTACCCGACTGCTTATTCACAACGACGATGGAGGGTTCCTGGACGATGATCCCTTTTCCCCGCAGAAAGACCAGCGTGTTGGCCGTGCCCAGGTCGATGGCGAGATCACAGAAGAGCTTGTCTTTAATCCAATCGATCAAATTCATTCCAATCCTACTCTATCTTGCACAATATACACGATTTATTTAGCATAAATACCCGCTTCTGGCAAATAAAACACAAGTTTTCTTGACCAGTGTAATTCACAAAACATGTCGACATTTCACGTAACACATGTAATATCAAGGGTTTACATGAGATTTTTCGGTGAGTATACAAATAACTTTGTTCTCATATGGTTATTTCTATATATATACTCGATATATACTCGACATTTTTTATGAATTATCCAGGCTAAGAAACATTCCCGGGAAGAGAAAATATTTCCATGGGCCATGCTTTAGTCGTGACAGAAAACTGAATTATGCTTGACTTTTATCAGAGGGGGCATATATAAATAGACCAAATCCAATTTCATATGAGGAGGAGAGCACCATGAGCGAGCAATTCAAGTCCTTTATCCCGCATGATCATGATATGAAAGAACTCTCGTTCAAGGCAATATTCTTAGGCATCCTCATGGCGATCGTCCTGGGTGCCGCCAACGCCTACCTGGGGCTGCTGGTCGGGATGACCGTGGCGGCCACGTTCCCGGCCGCGGTCATCGCCATGGCCGTGCTTCGCCCCCTGAAAGGCACGATCCTGGAGGAAAACCTGGCCCGTACTACGGGTGCCGTGGGTGAGGCGCTGGCTGCGGGTGCGGTCTTCACCATCCCCGCATTCCTCCTGACGAGGCCGGCGATATGGGAGAAGTTCGACCTCTTCAAGTCATCCATGTTGATGCTGGTCGGCGGGATCCTGGGAGTGTTCCTCATCATCCTGGTCCGCCGCACGCTGGTTCAGGACACCGAGCTTCCCTTCCCCGAGAGTGTGGCCTGCGCCGAGATGGTAAAGACCGGACAGATGGCCGGCTCCCAGGCTTCCTATATGTTCTGGGCCATGGGACTGGGCGGGTTCGTCGAGTTCTTCACCAGCGCGAACGGGATACAAATGATCGTGCCCTACGTGCGCAAGGTCTTCGAGCTGCCCGGCCTTTCTCGGATAAGCTATCTCGACGGCGAAAATGTCCTCAGGTTCAAGACCCCCGAGGCAGCCCAGATCAAGGGCCGCATCTTCCTCGAATCCCCGGCGGCCAACGCGGCCATGACCGGGGTGGGATACATCATCGGCCCCAAACTGGCGGCCCTGACCTTTTCCGGCGGGGTGCTGGGATGGATGTTCCTGATGCCCGTCATGCTCTTCATCAGCGGTGACTTGACCCGGATCGTAACGGAGTTCGGCGGCAACTGGACCGACTTGGCCATTTCCGCGTACAACGCCCAGATCAAGCCCATCGCAGTGGGTGCCATGCTGGTGGGTGCCTTCTACACGCTGTTCAAGATGCGGAAAGGCCTGGCCGTCGGCATCGGGCGATCGATTAAGGATGTGAAGGCGTCCCGTTCGGGCGGCACCTCTGAGATCCCCCGCACCGACAAGGACCTCCCCTTCCCGATGGTCATGTTCGCCATCGTGGCCCTCATCATCCCCATGGTCTTCCTCTACAACCTCTTCACGCACAGCATCGGGTCCTCGCTGGTGTCGGCGATCGTCATGATCACCATGGGCCTCCTGTTCGCGGCCGTGGCCGGCTACCTGGTGGGGATCATCGGCTCCTCCTCCAATCCCATATCCGGCCTGACACTGACCACACTTCTCATCGCCGCGCTCATGATGGTCCTCATGGGACAGAAAGGTACGGAAGGCATCGCCGCCGTGCTGGGGGTGGCGGCCGTGGTCTGCTGCGTGGCCGGCGTAGCCGGGGATATGATCCAGGACTGGAAGGTCGGGCATATCCTGGGCGGCACTCCCTGGCGCATGCAGGTCGGAGGGCTCATCGGAGTGGCGGCCGCGGCCCTGACACTGACCTTCGCCTTGCAGCTCCTCCACAGCACCATGCGTATAGGCAGCGACGCCCTGCCCGCTCCACAGGCCAACCTGATGGCCATGATGGCCCAGGGCATCGTGGGCGGGGAGATGGCCTGGCCCCTGGTGATTGCCGGTATGCTGCTGGCCGTGGCACTCATCCTGATCGGATCACCCTCACCCATGATCATCGCAGTGGGCATGTATCTTCCCTTCCGCGCCACCGCCTGCATCTTCTTCGGCGGTGTCTTAAAGTGGTTCCTGGACAGCCGAGCAGCCAAGAAGGGAGTTACGACCAAAGGCCGAGTGACCATAGAGAACATCGGTCTGCTGCTGGCTTCCGGCCTGATCGCGGGCCAGGCGATCATGGGGATCACCACCGCGGGCTTGAAGGGCGCGAACATCAATCTGCCTCAGTTCCTGCACGTCCCCTGGCTGGCCCCCTGGCTGGCACTGGGCGTATTCGCGGCCCTGGGTTTCATCCTGATCTACTTCCCCTACAAAAAAATGATCACTTCCGGCGAATACAGAGACTCAGAGATAGGATCCGAAGAATAAATCTCGACCGCCCTGACAGATACGGTCTGTGAAAGAAAAGAAAACGCCTCCCCGGGAGGTCAACCTTCTCGAATTGGTCCCTGTCCGCAACATGGAATGGGAAACCGGTAGGGGGAAGCGGGTGGTCCTGCTCCAGCCCAAGTTCCGCAACGCTTTTTTGGCCCGCCATCTCCTGCCCCTCATGAGAAACCCCCATTACAGGGTCAAGCTGGACGAGATCGGCAGCTTCTTCTGGGAAAACTGCGACGGAATACGAACCATAAAAGAGATCGCCGAGCTGCAGAGACAGAAGTTCGGGGAGGCAGTGGAGCCGCTGTACGATCGCATGTCGCTTTTCCTGCAGACCCTCCAGCGGAGCCGCTTTATCTCGTTTAAAAATCAAAATCCGTAGCCCCAGTCGGAATAGTCCTGAGAACCGGAGCATTTCCGGGTTGGGCATTGAAGACGGGAAGGTTTTGGATTAAAATATTCAGAAATGATGGAACAGATCGAAAAAGACCTGACGATCATGGAGATCATGATCTATGGTTGTCCCGTCTTGAAAGAAAAAGCCGCACGCGTGACCGATATCACGGATGATGTCATCCGGCTGGCACAGGACATGGTGTTCACCATGCAAGCCGCCCCGGGCATCGGCCTGGCCGCCCCCCAGGTAAACCGCAGCCTCAGGCTTATCACCATCGACCTCTCTGTAGGTGAAAAGGAAGAACAGCTGATCGTGCTGTTGAATCCTGAGGTCGTCGAGCATGAGGGGAAAGCTTTCATGGAGGAAGGCTGCCTGTCGGTCCCCGAGGTCAACGAGAAGGTGACCCGGCCCGCGAGGGCCGTCATTCAGGGCACGACCCTGGACGGCAACGACTTCGCCCTGGAAGCCAGGGACCTTTTGGCGCGCGTATTCTGTCATGAGATCGATCACCTTAACGGGAAGCTCTTTATCGAACATCTGTCGCCGTTGAAGCAGCGGCTGATCAAACAAAAATTCAAAAAAATGCGGGAATCCGGCGGTGCGGATTGAACATCGCGTTCTTCGGCAGCCCACAGACGGCCTGTACCTCCCTTGAAAGAATCACCCGGACCGGTATCGATGTTCGGCTCATAATAACCCAGCCCGACCGGCCGTCCGGCCGGGGAAAACGGCTCCGTCCTTCCGAGGTCAAGCTCTTCGCCCTGGAACACAGTATTCCCCTGCTCCAAACCCCGCGCATCCGCAAAGATCCGGAAGCCCTGGAGCTGCTGCAGAAGATCCGGCCCGACCTCAACGTGGTGGTGGCTTACGGCCAGATCATCCCGGCCTCCATCATCTATCTGCCGGAATTCAACTCCATAAACCTGCATTTTTCGCTTCTCCCGGCCTATCGGGGTGCGGCACCTGTGCAGTGGGCCCTGATGAACGGCGAAGAGGAGACCGGCGTCACGATCTTCGAACTGAACGAAAAGATGGATGAGGGGCCGATCCTGTCTCAGCGGCGGGTGCCCATCCTGCCCGGAGAAAATGCCCGCGAGCTGGAGGATCGCCTGGCCGAGACCGGAGCCGACCTGCTGGTTGAGACCATCGGCGGCATCCGTAATCTGGAATTCGAGCCCCAGGACCACAGCCGCGCCACCCACGCGCCGCTCATAAAGAAACAGGACGGCAGGCTCGACTGGAGCCGACCTGCGCCTGCCGTCGACTGCCATGTGCGGGCTTTCCAGCCCTGGCCCTCGACATACACGTTCCTGGGAAGCAAAAGGATAAAGATCCTGCGCGGGTACGTGCCTGAAACGCCGTACATCCCAGAGGGAAAGCCGGGACAGGTTCAGTCTGTGACTGCGGAAGGGATCGACGTCCTCTGCGGTGACGGCCGCGTTTTCCGGGTCCTCCAACTCCAGCCCGAGAACAAGCCGGCCATGAGCGCCCATGCGTTTTCCTTGGGCGCAGACCTGCATCCCGGTACCAGCCTGGATTGATCCCGAACGGGAAGGTTCTCAGTTATCGAGGATGAAATTCCACGGATTGTAACGCTTGCCTTCGCGCCGGACCTCATAGTGGACATGCGGAGCGCGTGACCTCCCCGTCTGCCCCACCAGCCCGATGACGTCCCCCCGCTTGACCTTCTGGCCCGACTTGACGTTGAACTTGCTGAGATGGCAGTAGACCGTGACCCATCCGGTCAGAGGATGGCTGAGTTTGATGGTCTTGCCGCCCCGCTTCTCAGTCTTGACGGAGATGACGATGCCGTCGGCCGTGGCCACCACAGGGTTGCCGTGCTGCGTGGCGATGTCGAGTCCGGGATGGAAGATCCACTGGCCGGTAAAGGGATCGGTCCGGTACTTGAAGCCAGATGACATGAAGCCCTTGGTGGGTATGATGCTGGGCGTCTGGGCCAGGACGGCGGTCTGGTCCTCGAAATACCTGGTCAGTGAAACCAGGTTGTCGCTGATGCCGTCGGCCTGGGAACTGATATCCTGGAGGCGGGCCAGCCCCTGATCCACACCGGGCTCCACCGTCAGCTGCCCCCCTCCCGGTCCGCCCACGCCGGGCTCCCCTTCCAGGGTTTCTCCCGATTTCAAACCCGACATGATGTTAAGCTTGGTCCGGTAGGTGTCAAGATCCAGTATGGTCGATTCCAGCTCTCCGATGGCTGTCTGATAGTCAGACAGGAGTGTCTCCTGCTGGGCGTACGCGGTCTGAAGCTGCTTGAAATTCCGACGGGTTCCGTTCATCATAATATAGTCAACCAGAAACGCTGTCAGGATCAAAAGCAGGAACGGAACCATGATCCGCAGGGTCTTGAAACCCCGGCGCGAGATGGAGACGGTGTGCTGTTTCCCCCTGTGGTGGGGGATTATAAATACAGAGACATACTTGTCCTTTTTCATGATACTGCCCCCATAATTATCAGAATCATAGGGGCATGTCAAGGGGAGATCGGTCTGTCACTCGGGGGCTGAATGTTTTTATGGATCCACTCCACGATCTCTTCTGTGGATGTACCCGGAAGGAAGACCTCGGCCACGCCCTCGGATTTGAGCCCCTCGACATCCTGCTGAGGGATGATGCCGCCCGCGATGACCATGACATCCCCTGCTCCCTGCTCCCTCAGCAGTTTTGTGATCCTGGGGAACAAGGTGTTGTGGGCGCCGGATAGCAGGCTCAGCCCGATCAGGTCGACATCTTCCTGAACCGCGGCCTGGACGATCTCTTCGGGAGTGCGCCGCAGGCCCGTGTAGATCACTTCCATGCCCGCATCTCTCAAGGCTCGGCTTACAACCTTGGCTCCTCTGTCGTGGCCATCTAGGCCGGGTTTAGCGATCAAGACCCTGATTTTTTTTTCAGTCATCCTCCCCTCCTCAGCTTAGTCCCGGGCCGAGACTCGCACTTCATGCGGTGATCCGCTCGTATTCCATGGGGATGTTTTCAAGCTCGTCAAATTGATGATAGCGGTAGATCTCCTCGGCATGGGGCTGGATCTTCTCCTCGAAGACACGGAAATACTCCTGGGGTTCCGGCAGCTGGCCGGAGAGAGCGGCGATGGCGGCCAACTCCGCCGATCCCAGATAGACGTTGGCTCCGTCTCCCATGCGGTTGTCGAAATTCCGGGTCGAGGTCGACAAGGCGGTGGCGCCGGGCCGAATCCGGGCCTGGTTGCCCATGCACAACGAACAGCCGGAGATCTCTGTCCGGGCTCCTACTCCGGAATAGATGGAATAGTACCCTTCCTGTTTCAGCAGGGCCCGGTCCATCTTGGTGGGTGGGGTCAGCCAGACTCGGGTGTCCAGGTATCCCGCTCCCGCCAAGACCTTGCCGGCAGCCCGGAAGTGACCGATGTTGGTCATACAGGATCCGATGAAGACCTCATCGATGTCCGTACCCGCCACCTCTGAAAGCAGCTTGACGTCGTCCGGGTCGTTGGGGCATGCGAGTATGGGTTCTTTGATCTGTGCCAGATCGACCTCCAGGACCGCGGCATACTCCGCTCCTGCGTCGCCTTTGAGAAGGACCGGATCCGCCAGCCACCGCTCACAGGCTTCGATGCGGTTACCAAGCGCCCCGGCATCCCGGTACCCGTCATCGATCATGCGCCGCATGAGGGCGACGTTGCTGCGCAGAAAGGCAGCGACGCTTTCTTCACTCAAGGAAATGACCCCACCGGCGGCCGAACGCTCGGCCGTGGCATCGGTGAGCTCATAGGCCTGTTCCACCGTGATCTCGGGAAGGCCTTCCATCTCCAGCAGGCGCCCGTTGAACACATTCTGCTTGCCCTCCTTGGCCACGGTCAAGAGCCCCTGCTGGATGGCGAAATACGGGATGGCGTTTACCACGTCGCGCAGGGTGATCCCAGGGTTAAGCCGGCCCGAGAACTTGACCAGGACGGATTCGGGCATATCGAGGGGCATGAATCCCAGCGCACCGGCAAAGGCCACCAGCCCCGAGCCGGCCGGGAAGCTGAGGCCCAGGGGGAAGCGGGTGTGGGAGTCTCCTCCGGTCCCCATGGTGTCCGGCACCAACAGCCGGTTAAGCCAGGAGTGGATGACCCCATCCCCCGGCCGGAGAGCCACTCCTTTCCGTTCTACGACAAACCGGGACAACGATCCATGCATAGCCACATCCGCGGGTTTGGGATAAGCGGCGGTGTGACAGAACGACTGCATGAACATCTCGGACTGGAACTCCAGGCAGGCAAGTTCCTTGAGCTCGTCCGCGGTCATGGGGCCGGTGGTGTCCTGGGATCCCACGGTCGTCATCTTGGGCTCGCAGGCGGAGCCGGGCAGGGTACCCTTAACGCCGCAGGCCCGGCCCACGATCTTCTGTGCCAGGCTGAAGCCCTGGCCCGGCCGGGTTTCCGGGTTGGCCACCGGGGTGAAAATATCCGCCTCCGGAAGCCCCAGCACCACGCGCGCCTTGTGGGTCAGAGTACGTCCGATGATCAGGAAGAGCCTCCCTCCGGCCCGATATTCGTCTCTCAGAGTGACCGGCTGCAGATCGAAGGTCGAGAGCGTCTCACCCGCAGGATTGGATATGGTCCCCTCTCGGATGTTGAGCGTCACCGATTCCCCGTTCCTGAGGCGGGTCACATCGCACATCACGGGCAGCCCGCCGGAATCCTCCACGGTGTTGAAAAAGATGGGGGCGATCAGACCGCCCAACACGACTCCTTCGCGGCGTTTATTGGGCACGAAGGGGATGTCTTCGCCGATGTGCCACAGCAGGGAATTGGTGGCGGACTTCCGGGAGGACCCGGTCCCGACCACATCGCCCACAAAGGCCACCTTGTGCCCCTGCACGCGAAGATCGCGGATGGTATCGATCCCGCCGGCGAAACGGGTCTCCCCCATGGAAAGGGCGTGCAGGGGGATGTCGGGGCGGCTCCAGGCATGTTTGGCCGGGGAGAAATCGTCCGTGTTGGTCTCCCCGTCCACCTTGAAGACCATAAGCTCCATGATTTCCGGCATTTCCGGACGAGAGAGGAACCATTCGCCCTCGGCCCATGAGCTCAAAACCTCGGCGGCCAGGGCATTGGTCTTGGACATCTCCATGACCCTGTCAAAGGCCCCGTAGACCAGGGTGATGAGCTTGAGGGACTCGGCTGACGCGGGGCCCAGCTCGTTGTCCTCCAGCAGGCTGAGAAGCTGGTCCACGTTGTATCCCCCCAGCATGGTCCCCAGCAGGAACACGGCTTCCTGAGGCTCAAGCACGGGAGAGGTATTTTGCTTGCGGGCGATCTGTCCCAGCCAATCGGCCTTGACCTTGGCGGCCGGATCGACGCCGGGGGCCACCCTCTCCCGGATCAACTGGAGCAGCAAGCCGCCTTTACCTGCGGGGGGTTCCTCCAATAACCGGCAGACTTCCGCGGTCTGTTCCGGTGTCAGCGGCCGCGGCAGAACCCCCTGCTGCTGTCTTTCCTCAACGTGTCCGAAATACTCACCGAGCATTATTCCTTCTCCGAATTGTGAAATGTATGAACCTATGACCAGAAAGCGATGATATAACAGTCCGTCCAAAAGTTCAAACCTTACACGGGAGCCCTCAACGCCCGGATATTTTATTTATTTTGTACGAATTACACCTATCCTTCCTTGACAGTTGAAGCCCACACCTCCCGCTACAGGCAGCGGCCACCTTTTTTCACAAGCCGGTTGATTTTACCTGAGAAAAGGTATAATATTTCTTCTCATTTTCTAAACTTGGATTATTCATAACAAATGTCGATTAAAATAGAAATGGCATTATAACCGATGTGATCAGAATGCTAGCTCTGAGAGTCAATGCAAAATTCCGATAATGCTTTGGTTATACGTAATATCGACATTTTTTATGAATAATTCAGGTTAACTTAATTTGGAGGAATAATCATGGATAATGCTTCCATCGACAGAGCCAAAGAACATTTTGGCCAGATCGTGGAAGAACAGCTCAAGCGCATCGAAGAGATGAAGAAGCCCGTTGAATGGGTGGATTACGCCCAGACCAGACCGATCATCATCGGCATCCTCGGCGGAGACGGCATCGGCCCCTTCATCGCTGAAGAAGCACGGAAGATCATGGAGTTTCTGCTCAAGGATGACATCGCCGGCGGCAAGATCGAGCTCCGTGACATCGAAGGCCTAACCATCGAGAACCGGGTCGCACACATGCAGTCCATCCCGGACGATGTGCTGGCCGAGATCAAACAGTGCCATGTTACACTGAAGGGCCCGACCACGACACCCAGAACGGGCGACCCCTGGCCCAACATCGAAAGCTGCAATGTCGCCATGCGGAGATACCTGGACCTTTTCGCCAACTTCCGGCCGGTCCGCGTCCCCAAACTGGGGATCGACTGGACCTTCTTCCGGGAAAACACGGAAGGCGCCTACATCATGGGAAGCCGCGGTATTCAGGTCACGGAAGACCTGGCGGTGGATTTCAAGGTCATCACCAAGCAGGGCTCTGAACGCATCATCCGCCTGGCCTTCGAATACGCCAAGAAGCACAACATCTCCAAGGTGACCATCGTGACCAAGGCCAATGTGGTCAAGACCTCGGACGGCCTCTTCCTGGATACCGGTTACCGAATCGCCAAGGAGTACCCCGAGATAGAGTGTGACGACTGGTACATCGACATCATGACCGCCAAGCTGGTGGACGAGAAACGCCGCCGCCAGTTCAAAGTCATCGTGCTCCCCAACCTGTACGGAGACATCCTCACCGATGAGGCCGCTGAGTTCCAGGGCGGAGTGGGCACAGCCGGCAGCGCGAACTTAGGCAAACGCTACTCCATGTTCGAGGCCATCCACGGCTCCGCTCCCCGAATGGTCAAAGAGGGCCGCGCCAAGTATGCCGATCCCGGCAGCATGATCAAGGCCGCCTCTCTGCTCATCAATCACCTGGGCTATAAGGATGAGCACAAAAAGCTCGAGATGGCCATCGACATCTGCGCCAACTTCGAGAAGAAATATGTCATGACCGGCCGCGACACCGGCGACACCGGAGCCGATTATGCACAGTACCTGATGGACACCATCGTCGATCCCAAACTGGAGGATCGCTGGAACGCCTATCAGGAAGAGGCTATGAAAGCCTGATCCGGAAAAGAACGTATGCGCATGAACGGTCCGGGAGAAGCTCATCGAGATCAACCCGGACCGTTTCGCAATAATAACTCGTACCATAAAAGGAGGTTATCATGAGAAAAAAAATCGCTCTCATCGGCGGAGGCCAGATCGGCCAGATCCTCGCCATGCTCGCCGCCCAGAAGGAAATGGGTGACATCGTCGTGCTCGACGTCCCGGAATATGTCAATCCGGTCAAGGGGAAAGCCCTGGATCTGATGGAGATGGCGCCCCACGGCCACTACGATGCCGAGATCACCGGCACGTCCGATTACAAAGACATCACCGGATCCGACGTGGTCATCATCACGGCCGGACTTCCCCGCAAGGCGGGGATGACCCGTGAGGACCTGCTGTCTTCCAACATCAAGATCATCAGCGACGTGGCTGCCGGCGTGAAGGAAAACGCGTCCGACGCCTTCTGCATCGTCCTCACCAATCCCCTGGATGCCATGGTCTACACGTTCCACAAATTGACCGGATTCCCCAAGAATCAGGTCATCGGAATGGCCGGAACGCTGGATACGGCCCGCTACCGCGCCTTCCTCTCCATGGAACTGGGTGTGTCCGTCACCGATATCGCCGGAACGGTCCTGGGCGGCCACGGCCCCACCATGCTGCCGCTGCCCCGCCTGACCACCGTGGGTGGTGTCCCCCTGACCGATATCGCGGATCAGGACCTGATCGACCGCGTCGTAGACCGCACACGGAAGGCGGGCACCGAGATCGTCCAGCTCTTCGGCAAGGGGTCGGCCTTTTTCTCCCCCGCCTGGAGCGCCATCGTAATCGCAGAGTCGTATCTCAAGGACAAGAATCGCGTCCTGCCCTGCGCCGCCCTCTGTGAAGGCGAATACGACATCGACGGCCTGTTTATCGGCGTGCCCTGCCTGATCAATGCCAAGGGCATGGAAAAGATCCTCGAGGTCTCTCTCGCCGATGATGAAAAAGCCCAGCTCCAAGTCACCAAGGAAAAGGCCCAGGCCACCGTTGACGAGTGC
>JAUXEH010000019.1 GCA_030620655.1 Candidatus Aminicenantota bacterium
CATACCAGAGGGAAAGGTCCCGGCCCAGCAGGCGCTCCAGCCTGGCGGTGTCCTCACGCGAACCCTCCAGGAACCTCCGCCTCAGTTCAGCGTCGAACGGCTCCCGCATCAGGGACAGGTTTTTGATCCTGTATTTCAAAGGGGCGCGGACCCGGCGCGGCAGGAATGGTTTGACAAAAGCTTTAAAGAGATTGGGCGTGAAGACAAGGTCCAGGACGACGTCCGCCACCTTCCCCTTGGGCCGTCCGGAGACATTGACCCTGCGCTGATTCACGCGCCCTTCCGGAGGAGTAACTCCCAAAAAATCGAACAGGGAGAAGATGTTTTCATCGACGCGTTGGAAAAATTCTTCGAAGATTATCACCCGGACATGGTCGAATCGATCCAGATAGGTTTTGACCGGAGCGTAGTACCGGCTGAATCCCTCGTAATCAAAGGAGAGAGAAAGGTTGGCTTTCTTCCGGCAGGACACGACTTCGGGTCGGATGGCGGATTCAAAATCCATGTCCTCTCTCCGCTCGGTCTTTTTCTGCAGGTATTGGGACCAGGCGCGGTCGGCGGGATTCCGCAGGGCGATGATGATCTTGACGTCTCTGAGGAGGTCCCCGTAAAGGGCCTGCATGTTGGCGATGACATGCTTATGGTCCGACAGATACCAGGCGGAAGCCTCTCCCAGGATCTGACCCGCGCGTGCCGGCCGGAAGAGATCAATATACTCGTCCGGGTCCGAGGTCTCCCAACCCATCGGCGTGTTCGAACCCTGGCTCTCCATGATCGGTTCCCGGTGCCAGCAGGAAAAGAACATGGGCTCCTTTTCGAGCGGCATGAATATGCGGGGATGCGCGGAAAAGTAGGAATAGAGAGTGGAGGTCCCGCAGCGGGGCGCCCCCACGATAAAAAAATCCGGCAAAGAGACAGATGTTCCGTTGTAATCGACCAGCATATGCCCGTAGAGTCCGTAAGCTCGTGAATTATCCAGATTAAATAATAAGGACCAGAATAAACTAAACCAATCCAGGAAAAAATTCAAGTATTCCGCTGAGCTGACAGGGTGAGGGGCACTAGAGTGGGGGGGGGTGGCCTGGATGGCGGTCAGATCTTCATCGGCATGAGGACATATTTGTAATCGATCTCATCATCTTCATTCGTACGCATGAGGATGGCGCTGTTTTCATCCTTCAGCTCGATCCAGACTTTTTCGATCTTGACTGTCGTCAGAAAATCCAGCAGATACTGCGCATTGAAGCCGACCTCGAATTCCGCGCCCTCGTATTCTATGCCGACCTCGTCCCTGGCTTCCCCCAGCTCCGGATTGGAGGAGAAGAGGACGATCCGGTCTTTCTGGATGCTGAATTTGATGCCCTTGGACCGCTCCGCCGACAGCAAAGAAACCCGCCGAATGGCATCCGCAACCTCCTCCCGGTCAAGGATAACAGTGTAGGGGTTGTCTTCCGGGATGACCGCCTCATAGTTGGGGAATTTTCCTTCTATGACCCGTGAGATCAGGGTCCTGTTCTGTACCCGGAAGAAGAGGTTGTTCTCATCCATGTCGAAATTTAGGTTAGAGTCATCGAATTTCCTCAGCTCGTTCAGTGTTTTCTTGGATATGATACCCCGGATCTCCTGTCCCACCTCCAGCGTTTCCAGGGGCATACGGGTGTAGGCCAGGCGGTGCCCGTCGGTGCTTATCAGTTCGATGCTGCCGTCTTTGAGGATCATCAAGGCACCATTGAGATAATATCTCTGTTCCTGTGTAATGGCGCAGTAGACTCTGTCGATCATGTCCTTACACTTCTCGAGCGGGAGGACGATGCTGTTTTCAAACTTGGGTTCGGGGACCTGAGGATAGTCTTCTTTGGGAAGGCAGAGGACCTTGAATTGGCTTGCCCCGGAGATGATCTCCAGCATGTGGTTCTCGTTCTGTTCGAAACGGACATCCGCGGCCGCGGAAAGCGACTTCACGATCTCGAAGATCTTCTTGCCGGACACCGTGACGGCTCCAGCCTGCTCCACCTCTGCGTCGAAATGGGTCTTTAGTCCCACTTCAAGGTCGGTTCCCGTCAGCTCCACATGGTTGTCAGCGGCCACGATCAGTATATTCGCCAAGATCGGCATTGTGTTTCTCTTTTCCACTATCCCCTGCAGGAGTTGGAGTTCGCTCAGTATGTCGTCTTTTGCGATCGAAAATTTCATTTTTCCACCTTTCCTCAGCCTTTATTCTTTCTTTATATGTATATATGTTAGGTTATGTAATAAGAATAAGAATTGCAAATAAAATGTGTACAACCTGAGTATCTCACTGATTCCTTAGTGGATATAGCTGATAATTTTGTTCAATTCTCTGTTGAATTCAGAGTCTTCTTCTCTGAGTTTCTCGATCTTGCGTATACTGTGGATGACAGTTGTGTGATGTTTTCCACCGAATTTTTTGCCGATTTCCGGCAGTGAAGTTTTGGTAAGCTCTTTGGAGATATACATAGCCACCTGACGCGGAAAAGCTATCTTGGGTGAGTTGTTGCGTGCCTTGAGCTGCGTGAGCTTGATCTTGTAATGGCGGGCCACCAGTTTCTGGATCTTGTCAATGGTGACCATGGTGGCGGATGAATCCAGGAGCCCTTTGAGCGCCTCCTTGGCCAGGTCGAGATCGATAGGTTCCCCCTTGAGCGACGCATAGGCGATCACGCGGCGGAGATAGCCTTCCAGCTCCCGGATGTTGGAGTGAACCTTGTCAGCGATGTAGAGGGCCACGCTTTCGGATAGGAATATTTCCTCCATCTCGGACTTTTGCTTGAGGATCGCGATCCGGGTTTCGATATCCGGGGGCTTCATGTCGGCGATCAGCCCCCATTCGAACCTGGAGCTGAAGCGCTCTTCCAGATTCGGGATTTCTTTGGGTGGACAATCGCTGGTGATGACGATCTGTTTTTGGCTGTCGTACAAGTGGTTGAAGGTGTGGAAGAATTCTTCCTTGGTCCTTTCTCTGCCGGCCAGGTAATGTATGTCATCCATGAGCAGAACATCGATGCTGCGGTATTTCTGCCGGAAATCCAGGACCTTGCCGTACTGGAGGTGGTTGATAAGGTCATTCATGAACTTTTCCGTGGTGACATACAGGACCTTGAGGCGCCGGTTGTCTTTGAGGACATGGTGTCCGATGGCGTTCATGAGGTGGGTTTTACCCAGCCCGGCACCGCCGTAGATGTACAGCGGGTTGTAGGATTCTGCGGGCTTCTTCACCACGGCCGAGGAGGCGGCATGCGCAAACTGGTTGCAGGATCCCACCACGAAGTTTTCGAAGGTGTAATTGGGATTAAGGTTGGGATTGAGGAGGGATCCGTACTTCGAGCGGCGTTCATGGGGAGAGCGGCGCATGAAGGACGTGGGGGTGTCGTCATAGATGTATTTGATGTCATAGGCTTTGTCATAGAGCTCGCGGGAACAGGCGTTGATCAGGCTGGAGTAATGAAAGGACAGCCAGTCCTTGAAATATGAGTTGGGGACCTTGATGTATAGTGCATCGTTCTCCTGGCCGATATAGACAGTGGGTTCGAACCAGGTTTCATAGCTTTTCTGATCGATGCGGTTTTCTATTTCACCGCGTATTTGGAGCCAAAGGTTCGTTTTTTCAGAAGGTTGCATGACGGCCCCCGAGTTTTCCACAGAAATATCCACAGATGTGGAAAATTATTAGCCCTCAAAAATATATATTTGATCCCGCCTGGGAATGCAAAAGCTCAGGTATAATAGCACCCTTGTTTGGTGAATGCAATGAAAAATGGGAAAAATAAATCAGAAGTCGAAACCGATCCAGAATTTAGTCCGCCACCCTGTTATCACGTTCCAGTCGAACGGTGATTTCAACGTTTCCCAAGCCAATCCTTTGACGAAATCGACGTGCATGGGCATCCCCAAGAAGAAAAATTCGACTCCGAAACCGAAGGAACCCATGGCTTCAGCTAGGATAAATTCCGGGCTCCCGTCGGGGGTCACGATGGGGAAATAAAACAACGCGGGATTGTTTCCCAGTTTGCTGCGCGTGACATCGAAGAACCCGGTAGCCCGGACCGGGCCGAAGGGCCCCAGCAGGGTGAGGGCCCTGCTGACCAGGGGGATGCGGAACTCCAAGTTCGCGTACCAGCCCTCGGTCCCGATGATGCTGTAGAAATAGGCGGACCTCACCTCGTTGTTCCCGCCCCAGTAGTTCACGTAGGGGTTCTTGCCGCGACTGATAAAACCGTTGATTCGGAAGGCGAACAGGGTGTCGCCGCCCAGATAAATGTACTGACGATAATCCAGTGAGGCGGAGGTGCTTTGGAGGAAGGCATCGGAGAAGGGGATGGTTTGGGTGAGGGAGAGGCGGAAGGTGTTGCCTTTGGCCGGGCCGTAGCTCTTGAAACGCGTGGTCTCCCCCACCAGGGCCAGGGAGAAGGGGACCATGTTGCCGTTGTAGAAATAGCCGTACCCGCCGACCCTGGGATCGACGATCTGGTTCATGTAGGGGTTGTAGAAATTTTCTTTGTAATAGGTGTAGCCCGCGCTGGCCTCCAGCCGGTAATAGGTGTTGAACGGATAGGCGCCCATCACCGAGACTCCGGAGATCTCCCGCGTTGCCATGGCGTCGCGGTAGCTGAGAAGGTAATACAGGCTGGGATCGTAGTAGGCATAGGGGGGATAATAGAACACCGTGTAGGCATAGGCCCGTGCCATCCACTGGAAGCGGTTCTTCAGGTTTGCATAGGACAGGGAATAGTTGCGGAAGCTTCGCACCTGGTAGGCCGTGAAGTTGAACATGTGGTCGTGGAACAGGTCGGCGAACGTTATGGCGGATCCGCCGTAGATGGAGCCGTCGGTGGAAACGATGGCCTCGACGGGGGGCCGCCCAACGATGTACAGCTTGCCCAATCCCGTGTATTCCCCGATTTTCTCATTGTCGATCTCGATTTTTACGGAAGGCTCGAACCGTTCATACTGTTCCTCGGGCTCTAATTCGTCCGCCCGGACGGTCCTTTCCAGCTCGGGTTCGAATTCACTCTTGAACAGCTGAAAGGCCCCCTTGTTGAATGCGGAGAATATGATCTTCCCTTCTTCCTTGGGATCCGGAACGGGCAGGAAACAGCCGGTGCGGACATCGGTGTAGCGCAGCATCTCTCCGCTCTCGAGCGAGATTGAGTAGATGTTGAAAGCGTCCCGCATGTCGCCCGTGAAGAAGATCTCACGTGAGTCCCGCGAGAACTCGGGTGTTATGGTATTGCCGCGGCCGAAAGTCAGCTGTGTCTTTTTCTTGAGGTTGCCCGACGGGGAGACGAAGAGCTTATCAAAAGCATCGAGCCGAATGGTATAGGCGAGCAGCTTCCCGTCGGGAGAGACGGTCACGGCTTTTTCGAACAGCTCATCCTGCGTCAGGTTGATGGTGTTAGCGGTCTCCAGATTGACCGAGAAGAGGTCACGCTGGCCGCCCTTGAAAGCCGTGAACAGCAGCTCCCGGTCTCCGGGAAAAAAAGCGGGAGAGGAAGGCACATCCTGGTCAAGGGGAATCCTCTTGAGCATGCTTCCGGAGAGCACATCCACCAGGAACAGCGCATGTTTGTGGCCGGCGCGGGCGAAGAAGGCGACCGTATCTCCATCGTGTGACCAGGCCAGGTCCTTCCCGTAGGAGGGCTCGATCTCGAACTTGATGGAGGTGTATTTCAGGGAGTACCCTTTCGTGAGGTTCTTGATGGGCCGCCCGTCCTCCACGCTGAACAGGATAATGTCCAGGTCCAGATCCTTGACGTTGTAGGTGACGGCTGCGACCATGTCGCCCGAGGGCGACACGGCATGGCTGAAGGCGAACCAGTACTGGTTGACCGGGTATTCCGGGCCGAGTACGATCCCGTAGTTGTCGGGATTCTCCCGGGTGACGAAATCCCGGTATTTTTCCCTCAGATGCTTCTTGTACTCGTGCGAGAACTGCCTATTGTCCATTGCAAAGGACTGCATGACCGGATTCATGCGTCCGACCAAAGGCGAGTTCTTCATCATCTGCCAGAAGTTGCGCACACCGTTCTTCCCGAACTCAGCCTCGATGAAGTCGTACAGGGCATGGCCGAAATCATAGGCGGGATCCCGGATGAGAGGATACTGGGAGTACATGATCCCCGCTCCGTTCAATTCCGGGATGCGGTCGTTGAGCACCGCGTCCCGGACGATGAGCTCCGACCATGAAGACCAGCGTTCGGTGCTGTATTCGGAGAAACCCTCGAACACCCAAAGCGGAGGCTGGCTCACGGCGTAGACCACCCCGCCCGGGCTCCCCCACAGGAGGTCGTACTGAAAGATGTGGGAGAGTTCGTGCAGCATGAGGTCGTATAGGTCGTCGAGGGGCATGTCTCCCTGGATGGCAACACGAAAGAGGAGGGGCTCGGATACACCCAGTGCCCCCTCCGGAGGCCGGAACAGGTTGGACTGCTGGAAGTCGGTGGTCGTCTTGTAGTAGAGCAGCGGGACCTGGGCGGAAAGCTGGTGTTTGATCTTATCGCTGATCTGGGCGTAGGCGCTCTCCGCGAGTTCTGCGATGGTCTGCAGCATCGCTGTGTCCTTGGTGTAATAATAGATGTCGAAGTGCTCGGTGGAGTAGAATTCCCAGTTGAAATCGGTGTACATCACGCGGTTCTTTCCGTAAAACTGCGTGTATGCGATCTGGGCAGACAGCGAGCTCGCGGCCAGGAGGATAAGGGAAAAAGCGAAGAGAGGCCTTCTCGTTCCTGTTCTCATGATTTCTCCTCGATCAGTGGATGATGAGATAGCGGTCTTGGATTTTTTCTCCCCCCATGATCTCTCGAAAGAACTTCTCCTTGACCTGAAAGGCCAAGTCAAAGAAGGCGAAATACGCCGTCTGGTTGGGATTGGTATATGCGCGGGTCTCCTTGAATTGCTGGCTGTAGAGGCTGATTCCGGATTCGGAATCGATGATGTGGATCTGCATGTTCAGGCTGTAGAATTTCCGTGTTTTCATATTCTCCTGTTCGGGGAAGGGGGTTTCGTGTTGCCTGCGGCCCTTGCGGACCAGGGCCTTACGGATTTCCCCGGAGAATTCAGCAGTGCCGGAAAAGATCACCGCCTTTTTCTTGTCCAGCTCGAGGTTTTTCCAGAAGGCCTGGTCCTCAAACACAGATTCATCGGCGAGGGGGACTGAGAGCAGGTCCACCTGTGTCTCCAGTTCTACGGCGAGCTCGGTGGAGAGGTAATCCCGGATCTCCCGGTTGAGGTCGAATTCCTCTACCTCGGACTTCAGAAAAAAATCGGCGACCACGACGCCGTCGAAGTCAGCCAGCCGCACGTCCGCCCGCCGCGGGATCCGGAGCCGCAGGCGGTAGTGGTCGGAGCTGCTGCATGACCACGACACGGCCAGAATCGCCAGCAGACAAATCGGCCATAGCCCCCTATTTGATCTCAGCATCCTTTTTTTCCTTTTTTCCCGGCCTCTGGATCTGTTCGATCTGTTCCAGGTTCGCCTGGAAATTCGTGAAGTTGGCCTGGATGAATTCGTTCTCCGGGGCCAGGGCGAGCGCCCGCTGGTATTCCTTTTCCGCTTCTTCCCAACGGCCCTGCCGCTCGTATGCGACCGCCAGGTTGTTGTGAGCCGCGGCAGAGTCGGGGTCCTGCTCCAGGACCTTTTGCCAGCGGAAGATGGCCTCATCCCACATCTTGCTCTGGGCAGCCTGGATGCCGAACAGCATCTGATTCCGATATGTGGCCGGCCCGCAGGCACTGAAGACCATGCTCAAGAGGAGGGTGACGAGTAGAGAAAGAAGGGTTTTCTTGTTCATCGAGACGATTGACCTCAACATTAAAAGGTAAGCCTTTTCATAAAATTCGTCAAGTAACCCATGTCAGGGAGCAAGAAATATGCCAAAAAGCCTACGGGGACGGGGGCGGCGGACAGGGGGAGCATGTCTCATAAAGGGGACACGGGTGTCCTTTAATCGGACATGGGTCTAGCCCTGATCCCGGAGACGGGAGGAGGATCACGAGCTTGGCTTTTCTGTGGATTTATGGTATAAAATGGACTTCCTGAAAAGTAGCGAAGGAATCGAGAGAAATACAATGCCGAAAGTTTGTGAGATTTGCGGAAAAGGCCCGGTTTTCGGACATAGCGTCAGCCATTCACATAAAGCATCCAAGAAGAAGTGGAACCCGAACCTGCAGCGAGTCAAGGCTGAAACAGCATCCGGAGTCAAGAAGATCTGGGCCTGCACCCGGTGCGTCCGATCCGGAAAAGTCAAGAAGGTCGCCTGACCGATCAGGCGCGTTCCGCCGATTCGATCTCCTTGATCTCCGAAACCTTTTTGATGATGCCGGCAAGGTGCTTGATGTCACGGATGGAGATCACCAGCTTGATTCGTCCTTTCCCGTCGGCGGATGTGTCCACTCGGGCTTGGGTGATGTTCGCTCCCTGCTTGGCGATCACGGCCGTGAGCTTGGCCAGGACACCGGGTGTGTCCTGACACACGATCGTCAGAGCCGCCTTGTGCTCTCCCTTGGAGGCCTCATCCCAGGCCACATCCACCATCCTCTGAGAGTCGAGCAGCTCCTTGATGACATAATGGCAGCGCTGGGCATGGACGGTGATCCCTTTTCCGGAGGTGATGTAGCCGATGATGGGCTCCCCCTTGATGGGGGCGCAGCACTTGGCCAGGTTGGCGGGAGAGCCCTCCCGGTCTTTGACCAGGATCCCGGAGGACGTCTTGCCCGTGACCCGGGTGACCACCTTTTTTAGCAGCGGTTCCTTTTTCTGGGCCAACTCCGTGTGTGGGAATATCTTTTCCATCAGGCGCTGGTCGAGGATGATCTTGCCCGAACCGATCAGGAAGTAGAGGTCCTCCGGCTTACGGATGCGGAAAGGGACGGCAGCCCGGAACTGCGCCACCAGGGTGTCCTCTTTCAGCATTTTCGCCGGTATCCTGAATTTCGCGGATTCTTTGCGCCACAGGGTCCGTCCCAGAGAAGTGTGCCTGGCCCGCTCCTGCTGGTTGAGCCACCTCCTGAGGTGATGCCGGGCGGTAGACGTGAACGCGATATTCAGCCAATCACGCCCTGGGATGGTGTCGGGAGAAGTCAGGACCTCGACGATGCTTCCGGGCTTGAGGATGGTTTTGAGGGGAGCGAGCTTCCCATCGATCCTTGTCTGATGGGCATGCAGTCCGATTTCAGAGTGGATCTTGAATGCGAAATCCAGAGCCGTGGCTCCCATGGGCAGCGTGATGACCTTTCCCTTGGGGGTGAAAACAAAGACCTCCTCGGGGATGAGGTTGGTCTTAAGGCTGCTCAAGAATTCACGGGGGCTTTTCCGCTCCTGATAAAGCTCCGCCATCTCCCGCAGCCACTGGAGCCTCCTGTCGTCCTTGGCCATGGCATCGGGCCGGGACTCCTTGTACTTCCAGTGTGCGGCGATCCCGTTCTCTGCGACATTGTGCATCTCGTGCGTCCGGATCTGGATCTCGATGGTCTGTTTTTTCCCCGTGATGATGGTGGTGTGCAGGGCCTGGTAGTGATTGGGCTTGGGCATGGCGATGAAGTCCCGGAACCGGTAAGGAAGGTGGGGCCAGTGCTGGTGGATGATGCCGAGGGCGGCGTAGCAGTTCTTGACGGAATTGGTGAGCAGGCGCAGGGCCATGAAGTCGTAGACCTGGTCGAAATCTATTTCCTGCCGTCGCATCTTGTTGAAGATGCTGTAGGGCCGCTTGATCCGATAGACGATGTTGGCCTTGACGCGGTTTTCCTGCATCAGCCCTTCCAGCCGGTCCTTGATCTTTTCCAGGCTGTTTTCTGCGTCCCCGCGCAGGGGTTCGACCAGGTCCCTGATCTTGAAAAAATGATTCGGGTCGACATAACGGAACGCCAGGTCCTCCAGCTCCGCCTTGATGCGCCCCATCCCCAGCCGGTTGGCGATGGGAGCGTAGATCTCGAGCGTTTCCCGGGCAACCTGGGTTTGCTTGGCCTCGTCCAGAAACTTGAGGGTTTTGAGGTTGTGAATACGGTCGGCCAACTTGATGAAGATCACGCGCAGGTCGTCGGTCATGGCCAGGATGATCTTCCGGATGGTCTCGGCGTGCCGGCTCTCCGGAGAGGATTCCTGGACCAGGCTGATCTTGGTCACACCTTCCACCAGGTGGGCCGAGTCCTTTCCGAATTCCTGCACGATGTCCATGGCCGTCACGTCCGTGTCCTCCAGCACGTCATGCAGCAGGGCGGCCGTCAGGGTGACCGCGCCCAGCTGCATGTCCGCGAGCATGTTGGCCACTTCCAGGGGATGGCTCATGTAGGGCTCTCCGGAGCGTCGGACCTGGCCCTTATGGGCACGGGCGGCGAACACGTAGGCTTTTTGCAGGAGGGTAATTTCCCGTTCCGTATAGTACGGCGTGACCTTGTCCAGAATATCGTTGAAGCGGATCATTCCCGGTTTTCTTCTTTGAGTATCCAGTGTACAGCATCCAGGAGATTTAGGGCAACATGGGCCGGTTCGATCCCCAGGGCCTCGAGCTTCGGCAGGGACTCCCGGCCGTAGCCCGTGAGGACCAGGATGGGCCTGGCTCCAAGGTTGAGTCCGAACTGGATGTCTTCCACCTTGTCCCCGACCATGTAGGAGGCGGAGGTGTCGATCCCCAGGTCGGCGGCGGCCTGCAGCCCCATGCCGGGCCGCGGCTTGCGGCAGCGGCAGTCCCGGTCGTAGGCGGGGTTCTGGGACGCCACATGGTGCGGGCAGTAGTAGATGCCGTCGAAATGAGCCTCCTGGAGGCGGAATGCCTCCTGCATCCGGGCATGGATGTCTCTGAGCCGGGACTCCTCGATCAGTCCCCGCCCCACACCGGACTGGTTGGTGACGATGACGGCCAGAAGTCCCGCGAGGTTGAGCCTGCGTACGGCATCAAAGCTGTAGGGATAGATCTCGATGAGATCGTAGGAACCGGGATACCCCACGTCCCGGTTGATGTTCCCGTCTCTATCCAGGAAAACGGCCTTTTTCTTCATGCCAGCCACCTCCGGCAGAGGTCATAGACCTCCTCTGGCGAGATGGATTCCATGCAGCGGTGGTCGATGGGACAGTCCCGGTATGCGCAGGGCCAGCAGGGGGGGGGCTTATGGAGATAGGCCGAAGGGTCCTGAAAGGGGGCGGTGGCGTCCGGGTCCGTGGGGCCGAAGAGCGCCAGGACGGGAGTGCCCAGGGCGTTGGCCAGGTGCATGGGTCCGGAGTCGTTGGTGACGAACAGGTCGGCCAGGCTGATGACCGCCGCCAGCTGGCGCAGAGAGGTCCGGCCGGTCAGGATCGCGGGCTTGGGACTGAGAGCATCGGCGATGAGCTCCGCGAGAGGGGCCTCATCCTGCGATCCGACGATCACGACCTGCGTCTGTTCGCGCTCCTGGAGCAGCGCAGCTAGGGCACCGAAGCGTTCGGGCGGCCAGCGTTTGGCCGATCCGAAATAGCCCCCTGGGTTGAGAACGGCCAGAGGAGATCCGGGAGAAATCCCTTGAGCGGCCAGCAGGCCCTCGGCCCCGCGTACCTCCTCTTCTCCCAGGGGAAATGAAAGGGCCGGCGCCACGGTCTTCATATCCAATCCGGAGACGAGGTCCAGGTAGTACCGCACCTGGTGGGCGGTTTTTCCGGGGGGCCGGGGGCGGACCCCGCGGGTCAGCAGAAACCGGCGGCCGTCTGTGGCATACCCCCAGCGGTTGGGGATCCGGGCCAGCGCTAAAAGCAAGGCGGAGCCGAAGGAATTGGTGAGCAGGAGGCCGGTGTCGAAAGCATGTCCCTGCAATTCATGCGCAGTCCGCCGCAGGGTCTTCAGGTCAGCCCGGTCGGGCAGGGGGATGACACCCTTGATAAAAGGGTAGGAAACAAACAGGTCCTTGACCCATCCCTTGGCCGCGATCCAAATATCGGCCTCGGGGTGATTGCGCGACAGGCTCTGGAGGGCGGGAACGGCCAGAATGGAATCCCCAATCCAGTTGGGGGCTCTGACCAGGATTTTCATCGTGCATCCAACCGTCAGCCGGTGGGAGAAGACGATTGGCTCTTTTCGGTCGGGGCAGATTCCTTTTTTTCTTTGGTCGCTTCAGTTTTTTCGGGATCCTTGGCGCCGGGTTTGCCATTGGGCTTCCCGGCCTCGGTGCCCTTGCGTGCATAATCCGTGATGTACCAGCCGGAACCCTTAAACTGGATGGCCGGGCTGGAGACGAGTTTCTTGAGCGCCCCCCCACACTGAGAACAGGTCTTAAGGGGCGCTTCCGAGACCTTCTGGATGGCCTCGACCGTTGATCCGCATCTGGTGCATTTATATTCATAGATCGGCATGGTTTCCCTCAAAGGTAACGCCATATTATAGCAAAATTTAGGCTTATGTCCAGCGCTTCCTCCCCCCGGGAAGTATTTCCGAAACTTCGCCCTGCGCCAGGGCCCTCTGAGCAGGATAGATTAGGGGGGGGGCTCCCCGCCGATGAGATTAAGGGCAGGGTGCTCGAATATTATTGAAATACTTGGGCCTCGAAGACGAAGATCTCGGCGCCGGACCGCCAGGCATCCTGGGGCAGCCCGGCCTTCAGGCAGGCCTGCTGAAGATAGGTCAGGCGGTTCCAGCCGTTCTCGACAGGGACCTGGGGCAGCAGCAGGCCTTTGCGGTCGCCCTGGGAGATGATGAGCCCGTGTTTTCCCACCTCGACCTGGTCGGGATCGCTGATCTTGCGGGGGGGAGAGAGCACCGAGATCTCGACTTCGAGGGATTCGAGCTCGGAGGAAACGACCGGCTGAAATCGCTTGTCGCGGGTGGCGGCATAGATGGCGGCCAGGATCACGGTCTTGTAAAGTGGGGCTACGGGCTCGACAAACCCGATGCAGCCGCGCAGGCGGCCCTGTTTCTTCAAGGTGACGAATGCACCGGACGGAGTGTGGAGCCCCGGATTTGTCGGCTGCGGATTCAGTACCCGGTTATCGCGCACGATCATCTCGACCGCTGTCCTGGCGATGTGCAGGAGCTCCTGTCTTTCTGGAGGGGACAGGGCGGCGGCTTCCCCGGGCTCGTTTCCCGCATAGATCGCAGCCGAGAGATAGCCCACCACCCGCTCTTTGCCTCCGCCGCCCGCCGAGGAGTCGGCATACTTGAGGATCTCCACACGGGGGCAGCCGAGGTGCTGCGCGTAATAAAGGGCGGTCACAGCCCCGGCCCCCCCACACATGATATTTTCGTGCGCCGTGATCTTCCGGATCAGGAGATCGGTATCCAGCTCCTGCAGCAGGGCGATGGTCTCGGCATCACGGGCATTGGCCTCTCGCTGGGAAAGGTAGTGGGACATGTCGCTGGAGACGATGACCAGGGCTTTTTTCCCGGCCAGCACTTCGGCCAGGGCATCGGCCAGCCGGCGCATGGTATCTCGAGCGGGAAGCCCCATGAGCACGGGGACGATCTTGGCTTGCGGCAGGACTTTCTGTATGAAAGGGATCTGGACCTCGATGGAGTGTTCCTCCCGGTGTGCTGCCGCGACAAATCGAAAACCGGTGGCATCAGCCAGGGCCGAAGCCGTAGACGTGTCGATCGCGACCATCCCCAGGGGAGTGGCATACCCGCCACTGGGATAGATGGATGCGCCCTGGAAGCCGTGCCGGTGTGCGACCCCCACGATGACGACCGTCTCGATCTCGGCTCCTTGAATCAGGCTGTAAGCGTGGGCGGCCACAGGGCCCGAATACACGTAGCCGGCATGGGGGACGATCAGGGCTGCGAGCCCCGGGGCCGGGGCGGCTCGTGATCCCGCCCCGCCCAGCATGTCGTCCAGCTGCCGGGAAAGCTGCTCCGGCCTGGCGTCGTAGAACTGGCCGGCCCAGACCGGCTTGCGTACTCCCTGGCCCTCTGCCGCGGGGGGCAGCAGCAGCAGCCCCAGGGCCCATGCCCAGGCACGGAGTTTCGTGTCCCTCATCTTAGTGAGAATATAGAGCGGTCGACCGGAAAAATCAAATCCCGGTTTGTGGGACAGAGGAAAGGAGGTTGACTTTTTTCCTGATATGAATGACAATAAAACGACCGCTCACGTGAGGTAACAAGAGGATGAAGAGTCTCTGCAAATCCCTTTTTGCTCTGGCATTGGCTTCTACGGCGTTCTTTATCGGGTTTTATCTCGGCCAGGAAAAAATCGTCGCCAGATTCCCCACTTTTCAGGACGATAAGGACGAGAAAGCGTAGTCTTTTCATATGAACATCGGGGTTTACGGTATTCTGATCGTATTCGGGGCGCTTGTCCTGCTCATGATCCTGAATCCGAATTTGTCCTGTTTCGGGAAGCGGCTCAAATCCCCCCTTTATCCCCTGCTCCGCAAGCGAGGCAAGACCTCACGCCGAAAGCTTCAGACCGAGGATTATGGGTTTGAGCTGCACGATTCTGTGGGCGACGAGGCCCCGCCGGAGAAGCCCGATAAGGGGAGCGCAGACTGACAGACCTCGGAGGTGACGATTGAGGCGCCGTCCGGGATTCTCTCCAGGTTCCGTTCTTTGGCTTCTCCTCCTCTCCCTGGTGAGCTGCGGGCCTTCACAGGTGCTGCTCTCCCCGGTCCCTGCCCGCTTGGAGAGCATCGAAGGCCATGCCCGCATCTGGCTGGCCAACCCCGAGGGCTCGCGGACGAAGTTCTCGTTTCTGCTGCACCTTCCCGATCAAGGCATCATCGAGGTCACAAACTTCCTCGGCCATTCACTCTACCGGATCCTGATTTCCCGAGATGAGGCCTATCTCATCATTCCCTCAAAAAAGGTCTACTGGAAAGGGGACGAAACCGAGATTTTCGACAGGTTCCTGGGCTTTCCCCTGGATCTGAACGAGATGATCCATTTGATCAGCGGGGACTGGTCGGACCTGTCCCGGGAGAGGCTGCAGGCGTCGGCTTGGCACCTGGAGAAAGATGCGCAGGGGCGCATCACCGCGGGGCAGAGACAGGGCCTGCGTTTCTCGGTCGAGGAATTTATCCCGAATTCACGCTTTCCCCGCAGCCTGAGGTTCGAACACCCGGGCAATTCCGGGCGGCTCAAGATCCTGAAGATGGACTTTAACCTCCCTCACAACCGGGGGGCCTTCGAGGCCGATTTTCTGCGGGATTTTGCCTCGAAGACCTGGGAGGAGATTCAGGGCATTTTGAACGATGAAGGTTGAATCCCTTGCCAAGATCAACCTGGGCCTGGAAGTGGTCCGGAAGAGGCCGGACGGTTTTCACGAGATTCGGACCCTGTATCAGAGCGTAGGGCTCCGGGATATCCTGGAGTTCCTCCCGGCTTCCGGGAGCGGCATTGAGCTGACCGGATCGGATCCGAGCATTTCCTGGGCGGAAGATAACCTCATCCACCGCGCCGCAACACTGCTCTCCCGGACGCATGCCTTGAAAAAAGGGGTGGCCATCCATGTGATCAAGAACATCCCTCCCGGGAGAGGCCTGGGAGGGGGGAGCAGCAACGCCGCCATGACGCTCTGGGCTTTGAACCGCCTGTGGGGCCTGGGCCTTGCGCGTCAGGATTTGATGGACCTGGGGGCGGGGCTGGGATCGGATGTGCCGTATTTCCTTCAGGGCGGGCTGTGCCTGGGAACCGGCCGGGGCGAAGAGATTCGGCCCCTGGAAGACCTCGTGCGTCGGTACGTGCTGCTGGTGTTTCCGCGCCTATCCGTATCCACGGGCTTCATATACGGACAGCATCGCGTCACCTTGACTTCCCACGGCAAAGACAGTAAAATTATGCAGTTTTTGAAGAGTCCGGGTCTGCACGGATTAGAAAACGATCTTGAGGAAACGATTTTTTGTTTCTATCCTCTTATAAAGGAAAGCAAACGGCGGCTTCACGACCTGGGATCCGAGCTGTCATTGGTCAGCGGTTCGGGCTCTGCGGTGTTCGGCCTCTTCAGCGACCTGCGGGTCGCCAGGCAAGCCTGGCGCATGATTCAGGCCGATACCCGTGCGTGCCTCGTGGAGACCTGGTCGCGTGACCGGTATTGGGAATCCGTGAACGCTGGGGTGTAGCCAAGCGGTAAGGCAGCGGCCTTTGGAGCCGCCATTCGGAGGTTCGAATCCTCCCACCCCAGCCAAAGAACGAAAGGCGGTCGTACAGAACGGCGCCTTACGACCAAAGTGGAGAACAGGAGAAAAGCGAAAGATGAAAATATTCACCGGATCCTCGAACAAAGCCTTGGCCAAGGAGATTGTCGATTATCTGGATATCGACCTCGGAAGGTCCGTGCTGGAGCAGTTCAGCGACGGCGAGGTCCATTTCTACATCGATGAAAATGTGCGCGGGGAGGACGTGTTCGTGATCCAGACTGGGGCGCATGATCGAAATTTTCATCTGATGGAGCTCTTTGTCATGATCGATGCCTTTAAAAGAGCGTCGGCCGAGCGGATCACGGCGGTCATGCCCTACTATGCGTATGCCCGTCAGGATTGGAAAGACAGGCCCCGGGTGCCGGTTTCCGCTCGCCTGGTTGCGGACCTGTTGGAAGCGGCGGGAGCCAACCGGGTCCTGACCATGGACCTGCACTCGCCCCAGATCCAGGGATTCTTCTCGGTCCCGGTGGACAACCTGATGGCTCAGGGCGTTTTCGCCGCCTATGTGAGGAAAATGAGGCTGGAGGACGTCACCGTGTTCTCACCGGATGCCGGAGGTGTCGGCCGGGCCAAGTGGTTCGCCAAGCTGCTGGAGGCGGAATTGGGCATCATAGACAAACGGCGGCCCAAGCCCAACGTGGCCCAGGTTTTCAACGTGATCGGCGAGGTCGCCGACCGCGATGTGGTGATACTGGACGACATGATCGATACGGCCGGGACCCTGGTGCGGAGCGTGGAGGCCCTGCTGGCCCAGGGCGCTCGCAGGGTCAGTGCCGCCGTCACACATGCCGTGCTGTCGGGGCAGGCCATGAACCGGGTCAACAGCTCCCGCATGGAAAAGTTGATCGTCACGAACACCATCCCTCTGAACGAGGAATCTAATAACACCGACAAGATCGAAGTGCTGTCAGTGGCAGAGCTTTTTGGAGAAGCGATACGCCGGATCCATGAAGGCAGCTCCGTCAGCTCTTTGTTCACCTAACCTGGATTATTCACGAGTTGAGATTGCTGTAGATGCGAGGCGCAAAGGATGAAGCTGTGGTATACTACCGCAAATCCTTTGCAACGAAGCATATACGGTGAGATCGGCTCGCCTGAAAGGTAAAAAATGTCGATTATAAATAGAAAAAACATTGAAAACGGAAATGTTAAAGTGATTTACTGG
>JAUXEH010000248.1 GCA_030620655.1 Candidatus Aminicenantota bacterium
CCCGTCTGGTCGCCCTCCACATCGCCTCCAAATCGAAATCCTGTGACTGTGCCCCTGTTCCGCCTAGATCTCTGTTCAGGCCGTGCTGACCCGTTCCGGGATATCTTTCGCCTCACTTAAGGGAAAAGGTCTGGTCGCTCTCCAGGTAG
The DNA here is from genome assembly GCA_030620655.1 of Candidatus Aminicenantota bacterium. Lineage (GTDB taxonomy): Bacteria > Acidobacteriota > Aminicenantia > Aminicenantales > Aminicenantaceae > JAUXEH01. The sequence continues at coordinate 150 of JAUXEH010000248.1, forward strand.
CTGAGCACCAGGTTGACCATGGCCTCCACCCCCACCGGAATCGATCCCTCATCTGCGCAGAAATAGGGGCTGTGGACGGGGTAGAAGGTCGCCTTGTTCTTCAGGTCGGTTATGCCCAGGAAGTAGAAGAAGGCGGGGATCTCCTGGCTGTAGTAGGCGAAGTCCTCGGACCCCATGACCGGCGGCATCTCCATGATCCTGCTGTCCCCCATGAGCGTCTTCAAGACCTTCACAGACCAGCCCGTGAGTTCCGGATGGTTGTAGGTGACCGGTGCGCCCGGGCGGATGTCCAGGGTGTATTCAGCCCCATTGGCCTCGCACACGCCCTTGATCACCTGGTCCATGAGCTTGTGCACCTTGGCCCGGATGGCCTTCTCATGGGTGCGGATGGTGCCCGTCATTTTGATCTCTTCGGGGATGATGTTGAAGGCCGTGCCGCCGTGGATGGTGGAGACCGAGAGCACGAAGGGCGTGCGGGTGTCGGTCATGCGCGAGCGGATGTTCTGGAGGGCCATGACCACCTGGGAGGCGGTCACCACCGAGTCCACCCCGCCCCAGGGCATGGAGGCGTGCACGCCCTTGCCCTGGATCACGATCTCGAAGCTGTCGTTGGAGGCGAGCGCTCCGCCCGAGACGTAGGCGATCATGCCCACGGGCAGGCCGCTCCCCACATGCAGCCCGAAGATGACCTCGGGCGCCGGGTCTGTCAGCACGCCCTCCTTGATCATGAGCGATGCCCCGCCTGATTCGCCGGCGGGCGAGCCCTCTTCAGCCGGCTGGAACAGGAACTTGACGGTCCCCGGAAGCCGGTCCTTCATCCCGGCCAGCACCATGGCCGTGCCCAGCGCTATGGTGGTGTGGATGTCGTGCCCGCAGGCGTGCATGACACCGTCGACCTTGGACTTGAAGGGTACGTCCGCCTTTTCCAGGATGGGCAGGGCATCCATGTCGGCCCGGACCGCCACGATCCGGCCGGGTTTATTCCCTTCGAGTATGCCCACGACACCGGTGTGCGCCACCTTTTCCGTGACCGTGAAGCCCAGGGCCTTCAGCCTCTCCGCCACCAGGGCCGCGGTCTTGAACTCGCGGTTCCCCCGCTCAGGGTTCTCGTGGATGTGCCGGCGGATCTCGATGAGCTCCGGTGTGATCTGCTCGATCCTCTCTGCGATCCGCTTCTCCAGATCGCCTTTTTCCTGGGCGAATGTCAAACCCGCTGTTACCAGCAGCAGAACTATGACCGCTTTCTTCATTTTGGTCTCCTTGGGAGTCAGGTTTTTTCTGTCTTTTAACAAGTTTCACTCGATTGTACTTTGAATGGAATGAAAAATGAAGATACAATCGTAGTTCGGTATTTGGTACTATGTATTGAATCAACCAGAAAATAATCGAAGACTTGGAAGTTGAAGATAGACAATATTAAAAGGCAATATCTGAAGGCTTGGGATCAGCTAAAAGGATTAGCGAAACCGATTATCGCTTTTGAGTGTTGGTTCGGCCTCATCTATCTTCTCCTACTCACGCCGGCCGTGGGATGGGTTTTGAACCTAATAGTTGCATCGAGCGGCAGTGTGGCAATCAGCAATCACGAACTTTTCACTTTTTTTCTCTCATTAAGGGGGGTGCTTTTTTTATTGCTGAGCCTGACTTTTGTTATCGTCCTTGCTTATACGGAACAGATAGGATTGTATATTATTGGGGCGTCCGGAAGGGTCGGCAGCAAAATATCTACCCTCACCGCTCTGCGGGAATATATCTTCCACTTTCCTTCCCTGCTGCGACTCGGTCTTCTTCAAGGCGCAATACTCATCTCTTTGAGTCTTCCGTTTATTGGGGGGCTTGCACTTACCCGCATCCTGATCCTTGGTGATACGGACATTAATTATTATATGACATCTCAACCTTGGCAGTGGTGGAGCGCAATCGCTGTTGCCTCAATTCTTTTGATTACATTTTCCCTTTTGGTGGCATGGCTCTATATTCGTTGGCTATTTGCCGTGCCGTCCCTTATCTTTGAAAATCTTTCACCTCTTAAGGCCCTGAGGAAGAGCTGGCAAAAGACTCACCAGCGATTCCTATCTTATGGCATCCCTCTGGGAATCCTATGGCTCCTTATTACAGCAACAGGATTTATCTTCGCTTGGCTCATTAGGTCATTTTCGGGACTTTTACTTGCGAACGTACAATTAGAGCTTAAATATGTTCTCCCCATTGTCATCCTGGCGTTGGGAGCGATATCTGGAATCTACTTTGTTCTGGCCATTCTAGGTAAAGCAATCCAAGCTCTTCTGATTCTGGAGTTTTATTCAGGAACTTCCCCTGATGGTTTCATTATGTTGAAAAAAAGAAAGGACTTCACTCAAGTTACCTCCACAAGACTCGGAATAATCGGATGGGCCGCAGTTATCGCATTCTTTCTGGCCACAATCTCTGGAGGAATAGTACATATTGAGGGGCTTGATTTTGAGCATCAGGTCAAGATCACTGCCCACCGGGGAAGTTCCTTCAAATCGCCGGAGAACACCCTGAGTGCTCTTCGCCAGGCTGTTGAGGATGGTGCTGATTATGCGGAAATTGATGTACAAACCACAGCCGATGGGATTGTAGTACTTTTGCATGATGGAGATCTAATCAGGATCGCCGGTCAAAATTTGAAGATACATGAGAGCACATTTTCTGAAATTAAAGAAATCGATATTGGGAGCTGGTTTGATGCAAAATTCAAGGATGAAAGGATTGCAACACTTGATCAGGCCATTGATTATTCTCGGGATCGAATTAAACTGAACATTGAGTTGAAATATAACCGCCCTGATCCAAAATTAGCTGGAAAAGTAGCTCAAATAATTTCTGGAAACGATTTCACTCGAGAATGCATTGTTACCTCATTGGATTACTTGGCATTATTAGAAATCAAAAAGATATTACCTGAAGTAAGCACCGGTCTTATTCTATTTCGCTCTGCGGGTGATGTTCTCAGAACTCATACCGATTTACTCAGTATTCATGCCAGCCAGGCTACCAAGCGAATAATCAGAAGTGCTCATCGGCAGGGGAAACAGATCCATGTCTGGACAGTCAATGATTGGAACAATGCCATTTCGATGATCGAACGAGGAGTGGATAATATCATTACAGATAAACCCGACTATTTAAATGAACTGCTTCGTATCTGGGAGGGACTTTCTGATATCGAGAAAATCACACTGATGTTTAGAAATCTCTTGCTGGAAACAGATCCGGAACTGCTTGATCAGCTGTGATTTTTTACGAGAGGATTCATTGTTTTCCAAGCACGGATGCCGTCTTCAACTTCAGGAAGTCGATTTTAGGGATGTAGACCATGCGGGTTTTGCCTGCTTCGAGATTGACCTTTTCTGCTTGTCCTGATACCCTTTTGAGCACCACATGGGGCGAAACCCGACATGAAGTGTCCAAAGTGTCAGTATCAGAATCCTGCCGACACCCGATTCTGTGGGCAGTGCGGGGCATCCATCGATCCGGACCCGGCGCCCACCGTGACCTGGCAGGCTCCGACCGGCCGCCTGTCCCGCGGCAGCCTGTTCGCCTCCCGCTACGAGGTGATCGAAGAGATCGGCCAGGGAGGGATGGGGACGGTCTACAAAGTCTACGATCAGAAGGTCAAGGAGAAGATCGCCATCAAGCTGATCAAGCCGGCCGTGGCCTTCGACCCGAGCATCCTGGAGCGCTTCAACAACGAGGTCAAGATCGCCCGCAGGATCGTCCACAAGAATGTCTGCCGCATGTACGACCTCAGCGAATCCGAGGGCGCGCATTTCATCACCATGGAACATGTCCCGGGTGAGGACCTGAGCAGCCTGATCAAGCGCATCGGCCAGTTGGGCACCAAGAAGGCCGTATTCGTCACCAAGCAGATCTGCGAGGGCCTGGCCGAGGCCCACTCCCTGGGCATCATACACAGAGACCTGAAGCCCCAGAACGTGATGCTGGACAAGCAGGGAAATGTCCGCATCATGGACTTCGGGATCGCGCGCTCCCTGTTCACCAAGGGGTTGACCGAGACCGGCATGCTCATTGGGACACCGGAGTACATGTCTCCTGAGCAGGTGGAAGGGATCGTGGTCGATGAGCGGTCCGACATCTATTCCCTGGGAGTGATCCTCTACGAGATGCTCACGGGGCTGGTCCCCTTCGAAGGGAACACGCCCATGAGCATCGCCCTGAAACACAAGACGGACACACCTGCGAATCCCCGCACCTTCAACGCGTCGATTCCAGAGGGCCTGAACCGCCTTATCCTGAAGTGTTTGGAAAAAGACCCGGAAAAGCGATATCAGTCGGCCCGCGAGGTCATCGAAGAGCTCGACAGGCTCGATGTGGGAACCCCGGCGCCGGAGCGGCCGAGCGTGCAGAAGAGGCCCGCCACACGAAAAGAGACGGCCCATAGGCCCGGGACGAAAAAATTTCTCGTTCCCACACTCGCGGTCCTCGGTACCGCCGCCGCCGCGGTACTGCTGTGGCAGTTCGTCTTCAAGTCCCGGCCGGTGGCGCCGACACCCGGGCCCCCGATCCTTTCCATCGAGGAGCGGCTGTCCCGGGCAGAGGATTTCCGGGAAGCCGGACAATTCCAGGAGGCTCTGGTTCATCTCGATGCCGTTTTGGAAGAGGATCCCGACCACTTCGAAGCCCGGCTGAGCAGTGCGGAGATCTGGATGGAGCAGGGGCAGGAGGAAGACGCGCTCGCCGCCTATAAGGGCCTGATCGACCTGGATGAGGGGGATCCCAGGCCCCATCTTCGGTTGGGGGAGATCTCAGAGCGCAGG
>JAUXEH010000117.1 GCA_030620655.1 Candidatus Aminicenantota bacterium
CAGTTGGGTTTGACATCTTTCCACTTCTCGGGGATCGCCAGCATCCCGGCGCGCGGAGTATCCGCCGTCTCGAACACATAATACGGGACGCGGACCCCGGTATCCTGGTCGCCGACCTCATAGCCAGCCAGCTCGCTGTAAAAACTGGCCGCCGCGTTCACATCCGAGGTGAAAAGCTCCGTCCACAGCCAGGTAAAGGTCTCAGGTTCGCCGTCGACCGGATCTCCGCTGGTCGAACGCACCACCACAAAGAGTGAACCCTGAGGATCCGTCACCACGGCCACTCTCCCCCTGTCCTTGAAGTCAAAGGGGTCTCTGAGCACGGTGCCGCCCCTCTGCTTGACCAGCCGGGCCGCCACATCCACATCCGGGACCGAAAGATAGCTCAGCCACTGTTCGCCTTTCACCTTCTTGGCTTCCGCCATGTCTATGATCCCGCCGATGGCCTTGCCCCCGTTCAGGATCATCGTATAGGCATCGTTTGCGCCCTCCATCTTCTTGAACTCCCATCCGAACACGCCGCCGTAGAACTTCTTGGCAGCGGGAACATCGGACGTGAGCAGATCATACCACACGAACTTGCCCACCGTGTGGGACTGCGTAGCGGGTTCGGTCAAGGGGGGAACCACGATCGTGATCCCCGAGGACGCGCAGGCGGACAGCAGCACGGCGAGCCCAACCACAAGTATTCCGTATCTAAAAGTCGCCACTCCTTCTTCTCCTTTCTTCATCTTTATCAATAGTGTTTCATCATAGCAGATTTTTTCGAATTGGGGAACGAGTCAATTCAATAGAAGGCGCTGGAAGGCGGCGAGCTCCCGCAGCGGGTCCCAGCACGGCTCGAGCTCCAGCAGGGCAACGGTGACGCTGGATCCGGCCGGGATGGACAACAAGTAGGACAGCCGCTCGATGGCCGCGTCATACTCCCCCACCAGGGTATAGATCAGCGCCAGGTACATCACGTGTTCGGGTCCCGCCGCCGCATCCAGGGAGACCGGCTCCAGCTCCACGGACCGCAGCCCCTCCTGGACGGCCTCTTCCTTCCGCCCTAAATAGGCATAGGCCAGGCCCAGGGCCGCATGCACCCGGGCATCTTGGGGCCCCCGCTCTGCCGCTTCCTCCAGGGCGATGCGGGCCGCCTCGGCTTGGAAACGCTGCAGCTCGGACCGCCCCAGCCTGCGGTACACTTCCGCAAAGGCCAGGCTTTTATGGAGGTAGTAGTTGAACCCGAAAAAGGCATCGCCGGGCACACTCTCCAGCGCCTCCAGGGCACCGCTGTAGTCGCGGCGGCAGAGGGCCAGGTAGTAGCGCATGAAATCCCTGGACGGGTGATCCTGTTCCAGCGCCTCGTACCGGGCTTCCGTAGCGTCGATGCCCCCGGAGGCCAGCAGCGGGATCTCCGCACGGTTCAGCCGAGGGGGGAAATAGTCGAGACGGATGTCGATCGCCTTCTGGAACCACTCCTCCGCCTCCTCGAAGCGGCGCATGAGCGTATAGGAGAGCCCGATCTGACACGGCAGGTCCGGATCCCTCGGAGCATGCTGGAAGACCTCCTGCAGCTCCGCCTGGGACTCCTCCCACCGCCCTTGACGGCGCATGATGTACCCGATGATGGGCGTCCGGAAATTGGGGAGCGCCTGCTGCACCTCCCGATAGAGCTCCAGGGCCCGTTCATAGTCCCGCAGGGCCCGGTAGTGGTAGTGGGCCCACCCGATCTTGACATAGGGCGAATCCGGGGCGAGCATTTCGGCCCGCTCCAGGGCGACCCGCGCCCGCTCCAGGCGGGCATCCGACCGGTCGATCCCCACATGGTGCACCATCTGGTGGGCATAGGCCAGGCTGATGTGGGCGGCCGCGAACTCCGGGTCCAGGCTGGCCGCCCGCACCAGCAGCTCCACAGCCTTCAGGTAGGCATCCCGGTCCCGATTGCTCCACCCCTTCCGGAGCTCCTCCCCGCCGTGCAGGTAGCAGTCGTAGGCCTCCATGTTGTCCGTGCCCTTGGCCTCCAGGGCCTTCCTCTCCGGCTCCAGCACCACCAGGTCCAGGTTGCGGATGACCTCCCCGGCGATCTCGGACTGGAGGACGAAGATGTCCTCGGTCACCCTCTCGTAGATCTCGGACCAGATGTGGGTATCGTCCTCCACGCGGATCAGCTGCGGCGTCACCCGGATCCGGCCTTCGCCGTCACTCCCCCGCTCCCAGCGGACCGTGCCCATCAGCATATAGCCCACGCCCAGTTCCTCGCCGATCTGGCGGGTGGACTTGGCCGTTCCCTTGTAGTGCCGGGCACTGGTCCGCGACGTGACCGCCAGGCCGTGCAGCAGCGAGAGCCGGCTGGTGATCTCCTCGGTCAGCCCGTCGGCAAAATACTCATCCTCGGACGGACCCAGGTTCTCGAACGGCAGGACCGCCAGCATCACCTTGCCCGGGGCCGGCGCCAGGGCGCTCCTCCTCTCCGTCTCGAATAGAAAGACGCGCAGGGCCAACGCCGCCACGAAAACCGCCGCGATCAGCCACCAGCTCCTCTTCCATCGGGGCCTGAGCCGCCCCACAGCCGACACCGAAGGCCCCTCCGCCCGGAAGATGGTGATCGTGCTCGACATCTCGTTCTCTATGTCCGACAGGTCTGCCAGCATCTCTCGCGTATTCTGGTAGCGCCGGTTCCGGTCCTTCTCGAGGCATTTCAGGATCACCCGGCTTAATTCCTCGGGCACCAGCGCGTTGACGCGGCTGGGGCTGGCCGGGGTCTCGGTCTTTTGTTTGACCGCCGTGTGGAGCGGGGTGTCCCCCTTGAACGGCACCGTGCCGGTGACCATCTCATACAGTATGACACCCAGCGAATAGATATCAGACCGCTGATCCACACCTCTTGCTTCCACCTGCTCCGGCGACATGTACTCGGGCGTGCCGACCAGGGCCCCGGCCCCGGTCTTTCCCTTCTCCTCGACGGAGCGTGCCAGTCCGAAGTCCATGATGCGGGCCGTCCCCTCCCGGTCGATCATGATGTTGCTGGATTTGAGGTCGCGGTGCACGATCCCCAACCTGTGCGCCTCCTCCAGGCCGGAGCACAACTGCTGGGCGATGGCCACGGCGGTGGCAGGGTCGAGCCGCTGCGTCATCCGGATCATCCGCTTGAGGTCCTCGCCCTGCACAAACTCCATGGTGATGTAGTAGGTCCCGTTGCTGCGGCTGAAGTGATACAGCCGGCAGACGTTCTTGTGCGAAATTTTACGGGCCAGTTTCAGCTCGTTCTGGAAGCGCTCGATGGTGTTCCGGTCCGCCGTGATCTCCGGCCGGATGAGCTTCAGCCCCACGGTCTCCTCGATCTCGGCGTCATAGGCCTTGTAGACGCGCCCCATGCCGCCGTGCCCCAGCTCCTCTATGACCCTATACCGGCCGGCAAAGACCGTCCCGATCACAAGATCCATGGGAAAACCGGCCTGGAGCGCCGTATCGACTGTGGATTCCTCTTGGCCCGCCCTAAGCGGAGCGGCGCACTGGGCACAGAAACGGGAGTCGTCGTTGTTCTCGCTCCGGCACTTGGGACAGTTCATGCGCCGTCTCCCCCCGCCTCTCTCGCATACTTGTCCAGCAGCCGCTTGAAAGCCGGATGATCACGGATCCCGTCCCAGGACGGGTCGATCCTGAGCCATGGAACGGACAGGATGTTCCCGCAGGGAGTGGAGAGCAGCCGGTCGAGCCGCCGGATGGCCTCCTCCGGCTCCCCTACAACCGCGTAGATGGCCGCCAGACTCAGCACATAGCGCGGGGCCTCGAGCGCATCGCTCTCCAAGGGGCAGGATGCCACGGCCGCCAGCCCTTCCCGCACGGCCTCCTCCCTGCGGCCGAGCAGGGCCAGCGCCAGCCCCAGAGACAGCCGTATGCGGGGGTCCTCCGGGTTCTCCTCAAGGGCAGCCTCCAGTTCCCGGCACGCCTGATCGGCATACCAGCGCTTCTGCTCCTCGTCGCCCATGTCAGCATACACCGCGGCCATCAGAGAGCTCTTGGGTGTAAAGAAATCCTCCCCGACGAACGAATCGAAATCGGATGAGGAGAGCACATCCAGGGCCCCCGCATAATCGCGCTCCAGCATGTTCAGCAGGAACAGAATGTAGTCGGAGTACTGGTGCTGCGGGATGGTCCGGGATATGAAGCGCGCCTCCGGCACGTTTCCCCGGCCCAGCAGAGCGATCCTCACCTTGGCCAGATAGGGCAGATAGCTCCCCCGGTCGAGGGCGATGGCGCGGTTGCACCACTCCCAGGCTTCCTCGTACCGCCTCAGCTGGATGTAGGTGTACCCGATCTGAAAGGCCAGATCAGCGGAGCGCGGCAGGAAGGTGAACGACCGCTCCAGGTTCTGCAGTGCCTCGTCATATAAACCCCGGCGTCTCTGGATATAACCCAGATAGGTGTAGGGCAGGTTGGGGCGCACGCGCTTGACCCGCTCGAAGACCTCAAGCGCCTTGTCATAGTCCTGGTCACCCTGGTAGGCCAGGAAACCCTCGGCCAGCAGGACCTCGGGCAGGTCCGCATCCAGCCTCTTGGCCTGGGCCAGAGCCGCCCACGCCATGTCCAGCCGCTCCCGGCTGCGGTCCAGGCCGGACTGATATATCCACTGATGGGTGATGGCCAGAGTGAGGTAGGCCAGGGTGAAATCCGGGTCCCTCTCCACGGCCTTTTCCAGCAGCGAAATCGCTCCGGCATAGGCATCGGCATCCACACGCATCAGGGCGGCACTGGCCAGGTCCCGAGCCCGGTGGTACATGTCGTAGGCTTCTAGATCGTCGGTGGGCCTGGCCCTCAAGGCCTCCCGCTCCGGCTCCAGGACCGTGAGGTCGAGCTTGCTGGCCACGTCCTCGGCGATCAGGGTCTGGATGCCGAAGAAGTCTTCCAGCACCAGATTGTTGAGCTCGGACCAGAGCTGCGTGTCGTCCTCGGCCTGGATGAGCTGAGCCGTCACCCGGACCCGGTCCGGCTCCCCCTCAGAACGCAGGCGCTGGACCGTCCCGTCCAGGATGTAATCCACCCCCAGCTCCTCGTGGATCTCGCGGGCTGTCTTCTCGGTGCCTTGATAGAAGCGGGCGGAGTGGCGGGAGATGACCCCCAGCTCCTTGAGCGCGGAAAGCCGCGTGCCGAGCTCTTCGGTGAGCCCGGCGGCGAAGTAATCGTCCTCCGGCGGGCCCAGGTTCTCGAAGGGAAGCACGACCAGCATCTTACGCAAAGGCTGGGCCGGGGGCGCCGCGGCCTTCCCGAAGCCTAAAAAGGCCAGGCGGGCCGTGAACGCCAGCACGAGCAGGATCACCACCGCCGGCCAGGCCCAGACCCGGCGGCGTCCCGCCGACTCCAGGGCCGGGGGGCTGGATGCGGCCTGCGATCCGGCCGGGGCGGGCGCCGTCCGGCCGGTCAAGGCGGACAGGTCGTCCTCGACCTGAGATAAGGCATCGAAAAGCTCCCGGACATCCTGGAAACGCCTGTGCCTGTCCTTGGCCAGGCACCTCAGGATGGCCCGGCTGAGGCTCTCCGGCACCAGAGGATTTATGCTACCCGGGTCCGTGGGTTTTTCCGTCTTGTGCTTGATCGCCGTCTGGGCCGGAGTTTGACCCTGGAACGGTACCGTGCCGGTCACCATCTCGTAGAGGATGACACCCAAGGAGTAGATGTCGGAACGAAGGTCGACTTCCCCGGCCTCCACCTGTTCCGGAGACATGTAAAACGGCGTCCCTACGATGAGGCCCGCGGACAGCCCGAAATCCATGATCCTCACCCTCCCTGTGCGGTCGAGCATGAGGTTGCTGGGCTTGAGGTCCCGGTGGACGATCCCCACCCTGTGGGCCTCGGCCAGGCCCTCGCACACCTGCTTGGCGATGGAAACCGCGGTCTGCAGGTTGAGCTGCTTCATCATCCCCAGCATATGCTTCAGGTTCTGACCCAGCACGTATTCCATGGTGACGAAGTGGGTGCCGTTGGCGCAGCTGAAATGAGACAGGCGGCAGACGCTCTGGTGCGACACCTTGTGGGCCAGCATCAGCTCACGCTGTAGACGCTGTATGGTCTGCTCGTCGGCGGTGACCTCGGGATTCAAGAGCTTCAGGGAAAGGACTTCTTCGATCTCGGTGTCAAAGGCCTTGTAGACGCGGCCCATGCCGCCGCGGCCCAACTCCTCGATGATCTGGTAGCGGCCCGCGAACAAGGACCCGGGTGCGAAATCCAGGCAGGGCTCGGAGAGTATTTCGGTGGTGTTGAAGCCGGAGTCCGAGGCGGAATAGAGAGGAGCGGCACAGCTACGACAGTATCGCGACTCCTCCGTGTTCTCCGCGGAACATTGGGGGCATCTCATGACCTGTCCGTCCCATAATACTCGTGTACGTCATCTCAAGCCCTCTCAGCCTTCCTGCGTTGTTGCCCTCTACTTATATATACGTTTCAAAAACCAAATCGTTATTATCCCCGAATTCCAAGATTTTTTGGCTGAGCAGACGCCACTCGTCATGGGGAGCACTCGCTCTATTTTTCGATCTCGGAGAGGAGCCGGCGTATCCTGTCCTGACCGGGATCGAGGCGCAGGGACGCCGCCAGCGCTGCCCGGGCCTTGTCCTTCCGGCCGGTCTGGGAGTAGCAGAGACCCAGGGCATTCAGGAGCCGGACATCCGAATCGTAGACGGCGCTGCCGGCTTCCAGGTCCGAGACGGCCTGTGCGTAGCGTCCCGCCTGCATGTGGGCCAAACCCCGGATGAGATGATAATCGAATCTCTTGAGGTCGTCACCGGCCAGCCGCTCGATCTTCTCCAGGGCCTGGCGGGATTTGTTCTGCCTCAGGAGGAAATGCGCGTACTCGACCAGGCCTTCCTTGAAGTCCGGCTTCATGCGCAGGGCCTTTTCATAGGCGGCCTCCGCCTTCGCCGGATCGTTGACCCGGTCGTACTGATAGGCCAGGGAGTAGAAGAAGAGGTAGCTCTGGGATGAGGGAAAGGTCTTGGACAGCGTGACGGGATGCGGGACGACCTCCTTGGGAGAGATGATGAAGCGCCCGGACTCTTCGTCGATCACCGACTGGCTCCCGTTCATCAGGGACAGGGTGACCTGGTAGTAATCCGGGGCGAATTCGCCCGCGGGTATGGAGTGCGTGATCCCGAGCGCCTCGTTGTACGGGTAGTCGGCGAGGGGCAGCTCAAACGTCCGGGAAGCATCCTGCTGTTCCTGGAGTCCCGAGACCCGGATCCTGACCCGGCCGCTTTGCCACAGCTCCCGGGTGACGTTGTGGAGGTTGAAGAAGATGACCACCTGTTCGGTGACGGCAAAGGTCCGGCCCGGGTCCACCTCCATTCGGGTATGCGAGAGCTTGAAGGGCGCGTGTTGAGGACCGAGCGACTCCTTGAGCTCGAAGCCTAAGACAGGGCCGATGATCTTGGCCGGCCCGGCCCCCTTGGGAACGGATATGTTTTTCTCGCCCACACTGAACTCCTTTCCCACGGAATTTTGTATCAGGACGTCCAGCCGGTATTCACCCCGGATCACCGGGAAGGAATCCTGGATGGCGATCCCATTCCCCCGGATCCGCTCGATGTCGCCGGACTCGAAGTAGAAGGGATAGTCCTTCGAATACTGGAACACCAGCCTGTCGTCCTGGTCGCGCAGCGTGACGCTGAGCTGGAAGTTGCAGAAGTACTGGTCCCTGGGCTCGTAATAATCGATGGAAAGCTCCTGCGGATTTATGGAAAAATGTACGAAATTGGCCTGGGTCAGGGGGTCGAAGATCACGGCCGCCTCGGACGCGCTCTCCACGAAGTTCGTCAGGTACTCGGTGCTGGCCACACCCCTGTACTCCAGGAAATGCGTGGCATAGGAGGGGGTCAGGTCCTTCTTGGGGGATTCGAAGATGTCCGACAGCAGGATGTTGTTCCGGGCCGAAGGGATGAAATTGAGGGGCCGCTCCCCCGGGATCAGGGAGATGGACACATCGGCCAGGGTCGGGGCCAGCCTCCGGATCTTGGCATAGGCCTTCTCGTAGTCGTGGATGTCGATCCCTCTATTGTCCACCAGCAGG
>JAUXEH010000361.1 GCA_030620655.1 Candidatus Aminicenantota bacterium
ATACCGAAGCCCGGCGGCAAGCGCGAACACATCACTGACGGCATAGGACGCATTGAACTGAAGGCCGTAGAAAATGGAACGGCCCTTGAAGGCGATGTCCGTCGAATAGGCCGTGGTCGGGATTCCAAAGCCGTAGATAAGGGGAGGCAGGTTAGAGATCGGGATCTCAAAAGAAGGCAATCCCGTCTTGAAATCGGCCGTCCCCCCTCCCGCGTTGGGACCGAAGCCAAAAGACAGGGCCAGCTTGTCTTTTTTATAGGCCATGAAGAAAGTCGGGAAGAAGGGGATCGTCACTTCACCAATATATTCCGGATTGTTAAGGAACGGATAGCTGTTGGTGACGATCTTTTCCTGAAAAATCGACTGGTTATGAAGTGCTACATGCCATCCATCCTTGAGCTGGGTCAATCCTGCCGGGTTGTAGTAGACCGCGTCGATCTGCATGGAAGCGTTGCGAGCGAGCAGACGATAGTATATCGCGCTCTGGTTCGTGTTTGTGATGATACTCGCATGCGCCAACGGGACGATGAGTGAAATCAGGGCAACCAAAACGACAAATTTTTTCATGATTCCTCCCTTAATTCATAAATTTAATGCTAAAAACCATCAAGTTTTGGCTCAATTAGTAGAGAATATATAGAAAATCCTACCCTTTTGCAACAAAGATTACCTAATTTCTTAACCTGGATAATGCACGAGTCGAGTGATATTACATGATATTATGTGAAATATCGACATTCATTTCAACAACTTCTCCCTCAGTTTCTTGAGGAGGTCAAAGGCCTCGAGGGGAGTGATCCGCTCGAGATCCAACTCCCGGGCTTCCTCCCGCACCCGGGAGAAGCGCTCCAGCTCCCGATCCTCCTGGAACAGCAGGAACTGGGTCTCATCCCGAGGAGACCCCGTGCGGTAGGCGATGCGAGGGACACCGGCGGTGTCCAGCTCTTTTTTCTCCAGGTTGAACAGGATCTCCCTGGCGCGTTCGACCACTGCGCGCGGGATGCCGGCCAGCTTGGCCACATGGATGCCGTAGCTCTGGTCGGAGGGGCCGGGCACGATCTTGCGTAAGAAGATGATGTCGTCCTTGTGTTCCCTGACGGTCACGTGGTGGTTCTTGATCCGGGCCATGGTCAGGGCCAGCTCGGTGAGCTCATGGTAATGCGTGGCGAACAGGGTCTTGGCCCGAACCTCTGCGTTCTCGTGCAGGTGCTCGGCGATGGCCCAGGCCAGGCTGAGGCCGTCGAACGTGCTGGTGCCGCGCCCCACCTCGTCCAGCAGGATCAGGCTTCGGGCGGTCGCGTTGTTGAGGATACCGGCGGTCTCCAGCATCTCCACCATGAAGGTGGACTGACCCACGCTCAAGAAATCCATGGCCCCGATGCGCGTGAAGACCCGGTCCACCACCCCGATCTCCGCCTCCTCGGCCGGGACATAAGACCCCATCTGGGCCAGGATACAGATGAGCGCTACCTGGCGCAGGAAGGTGGACTCCCCCCCCATGTTGGGACCTGTTATGATCAGGATCTGGTCCTCCTCCCGATCCAGATAGGTGTCGTTGGGGATGAAGGGTTCCGCATGCGTCCTCTCGATGACCGGATGGCGCCCGCCCCTGATCCGGATGCGGTCGCTGTCGAGGACCTGCGGGCGCACGAAACGGTGAAGGGCCGCCAGTTCGGCCAGGGCCGCCAGCACATCCAGCAGGGCGATAAAGCCGGCGATCTTCTGGAGGCGGGCGATGTCGGAGGCGATTCTCTCACGCACCTCCAGGAAGAGCTGGTGCTCGAGTTCGTTGGACCGCTCCTCCGCGTGCAGGATCTTCTCCTCATACTCCTTGAGCTCCGCGGTTATGAACCGCTCCGAGTTCACCAGGGTCTGTTTGCGGATATACTCCTCCGGGACCAGGTGCAGGTTAGGCTTGGTGACATCGATGTAATAGCCGAACACCTTGTTGTACCGGATCTTCAACGAGCCGATCCCGGTCTTTTCCCTCTCCTCTTTCTCCAGGCCGGCGACGAACTCCTTCCCGGACCGGCTTATGCGCCGCAGCTCGTCCAGTTCCTCGTGATATCCCTCCCGGATGATCCCCCCGTCGGTGAGGTGATGCGCCGGCTCTTCCCTGATGGACCGTTCGATCAGCGCGGCGATGTCCCCCGCACTGTCCCACTCCGAGTGGACATCCTTCAGCCTTTTCGCGGCGAAGGTCCCCAGCAGGGAATGGAGGCGCGGCAGACCCAGGAGCGATTTTTTCAGGGCCACCAGGTCCCGGGGAAGGGCCACGGCCAGGGAGATCCTCCCGGTCAAGCGCTCGAGATCGGAGATCTCTTTCAGCGCCGCCCGTATTTCGTGGCGTTCGATGGTGGCGTCCAGAAGCTCGGCGACCGCATCCTGACGCGCGGCGATCTCTTCGACCTCCATAAGCGGCTGCAGGAGCCAGCCCTGCAGCAGGCGGCTGCCCATGGCGTTGACCGTGAGGTCCATGATGTCCAGCAAGGAGCCGTCCCGCCGGTTGTCCCTGAGGTTTTTGACCAGCTCCAGGTTCTTTATGCTGGTGGAATCCAGGATCATGTGACAGGAGGCCTGGACATAGGTGATGCTCCGTATCCCCGGGAGGGAATCTTTCCGGAGCGCCTGGAGATAATACAGCAGGGCCCCGGCCGCGGCCGCAGCCCGGGGCTTGTCTTCCAGGTCGAATCCCGCCAGCGAACCGACCTGGAAATGATCCCTGAGGAGGCTTTGGGCCTGTGCCAGGTCGAAGATCCAGTCCTCCTGCGGACTCGTCAGCACACCCGACATCCCGTTCCGGGACAGCACGGCTTCAACGGCCTCCTCCTGGCTCTCCGGGAAGGTGACTTCACGGGGCGCATACCTGAAAAGCTCGTCGGCCAGGTTCCGGGATCGCCCCCTTTCGTTCTGGGAGGTCAGGACCCGTCCGGCTGCCACATCCACAACGGCCATCCCCCAATCCGCGTCCCCTTTATCGAAACACAGGCTCACCAGGAACGTGGCCTCCCGTTCTTCCCCCAGGTTCAGTTCCACGGCGGTTCCGGGAGTCAAAACCTTGACGACCTCCCGCTTGACCACACCCTTGGCCTGGGCCGGGTCTTCCACCTGTTCGCAGATGGCCACCTTGAAGCCGTGCTTCAG
>JAUXEH010000266.1 GCA_030620655.1 Candidatus Aminicenantota bacterium
CCACACCAAGGCACTGTGCCGGGTGGCGGAACTGTACACACGCAGAGGAGAATATGACCGGGCCCTGCCGTTTGCGGAGCGGGCGCTGGGCAATGCCATGTACGATCCGGACGCCAATTTCACCTATGGGGTCATCGCCCGCCGGATGGGCCGTCTGGTGGATGCCAAAGAGACCTTCGGATGGGCGGCACGTTCCCTCCAATACCGCAGCGCCGCCTATACCCAAATGGCCGAGATCTATCTTCTGGAAAGGGACTATGCCTCCGCTTTGGAATACGGGAAACGGGCCGTGGAATATGACACTCACAACCTCGATGCCCTTCAGATCCAGGCCATAGCCCTGCACAGATCAGGGACCCAGCCGGCTGCGGAAGAGATCCTGGAGCACATCCTTACCTTCGACCCGCTCAATCACATCGTTCGGTTCGAGCTTTACAGGCTGGACCCCTCGGAAGCCCGACTCTCCGATTTCCGGAGCATGATCCGGAATGAATATGCCCATGAAACCTTAATGGAGATGGCCCTGTATTACCTCAGGCTCGGGCTGGAGGAAGAAACGGCCGCTCTTTTCGGGATGGCGGGAGCCCGCCCGGTGGCAGATTACTGGTTGGCTTATCTCCTGCGCGAAGAATCCCGGGAACAGAGCGAGGCGCTCCTGAGGCGCGCCAGCCGGGCATCGGCCCGAGGTGTCTTTCCCTTCCGGGAGGAGACCATCCCCGTCCTGGAGTGGGTGAGGGGGCAGGATCCGGAGGGCTGGAAACCCAGGTACTACCTCGCCCTGCTGCTTTGGTCCAAGGGGAGGGTGGAGGAGGCTCAGGTCCTGCTCGAGGCATGCGGCGAACCGGACTTCGCGCCGCTTTATCATGCCCGCGCTTTTTTCGACCGCAAGAGAAACCCTGACCGGGCACTGGCGATGTATGTGAAAGCTACCAAGGTCGAACCCGGCCAGTGGCGTAACTGGTTCAGGCTGCTCGAATTCTGCAACCTCAATGACATGTATGGTCTGGCACTTCGCAGTGCCCGGGATGCGCTGCGGGAATTCCCGGATTACGTGCCCATTCAGGTCGAATTGGTCAGGGCTCTCATGGGAGAGGGAGAGTATATTGAGGCCGCCGAGGTGCTCGATGCGCTGCATGTCCTCCCCTCTGAGGGTGCAACGGGTGTGCGCGAACTTTTCATGCAGGCGCATGTGCAGCTGGGACTCAATGCGATCAGGACCGGGGCCCTGGAGACCGCTGTCTCTCACCTCGAGAAGTCCATGGAATATCCGGAAAGGCTGGGATCCGGCCGGCCCTATGATCCGGACCAGAGGATGCAGCAGTATCTCATAGCACTCTGCCACCTGGCACGCGGGGATCGGGACACAGCCGATAAGCTGTTCAATGCCATTCGAGACTATTCCGAATCTCGGGCTCATCCAGAGGGGCCACATGTCTATTTTGGAGGACTGGTCTACCGGAGAATGGGGGAAACGGCCAAGGCCCGGGAATGGCTCGGCCGGGCGGACAAGCCGGCCGACGCAGTCATGGAGAGCCTGCGCTTGCTGGAGAGGTGACGCGCGATCCGTGGTGCCGCACTGGAGTGAAAGATGACGAAAACGAAAACACTAAAAATAGCGTGTCTGCTCTCTCTGTGTGCTTTGTTGTTTTCTGCTCGTGAGGACAGAGTTCACCATGGGACCGGGACTTGGGATGCGACAGCCTTTGGGAATCACCGGGCCGTGATCCGGGTCGCACAGCAGGCGGATGCCGTATTCGTGCGCATCCCCTGGCGCCGCAGGGACCTGGATCCGGAAAAGAAACACATCGTGATCGTGGATGCCGCCACCCAAAGACAGGTGAGGAACGTGGTTCGCCTGGAGATAAACCGTGAGTTCGGGGACCTGGCTTTTCAGCCCGTATCCGGCCCCGGAGAGTATCAGGTCTATTACCTGCCCAACCGGATGGAAGGGCGCAGCAACTATCCCACCGTGACCTATCCGGGTCCGGAGGATACTGCGGATCCCGCATGGTGTAATCGCAACGGCCTGGGAACGGATGCCGATCCCCGGCAGGCAAGCTCCCGCCTACCGCATGCCTTTGTGCGGGAGATACAGTCTATCGACCCCTTTAACTCCTTTTTCCCCATGGAAGTCATCGCCACTGCGAAGGAAACAAGTGATCTGATCGCCCTTCACGGGGACGCGGATTTTCTGCTCTTTGCGGAAGACCGCCGCTATCCCGTTCGTATGACCAGGGACCTGCCTCTGCGCTGGATCGAAACCGGGGCGGAGCGGCCCTTCCGCGGCCGTGCGGCCAGGGGAGAATACTATGTTTTCCAGGTCGGTGTGTTCGCGTGCCGTATCGATATCCCAGATCTGGAGGTGAGCTTCGGAGGACTGACCGCCCGCTCCGGGCAGGCGGCGATAGGCCCGGAGCGATTCGCGTGTTTAAACACAGGGGGGACGGACTGGAAAGGCCGGTCCTTCACCAAGAGCGTTCCGGTCCGGAAGGGAACAGTGCTGCCTCTCTGGTGCGGCGTACAGGTCCCTGAAGAGGCCGAACCCGGGGAGTACCGCGGCACGGTAACCGTTACACCCCGCGGTTCAGCCGCCAGGGAGGTGGAGGTGTGGCTGACGGTGAGTCATGAGGTCATGTCGGACGCCGGGGACGGGGAACCCTGGCGACATTCTCGACTGCGCTGGCTCAACTCCCGGCTGGCGCTGGATGACGATCCGGTTAGGCCCTATGCGCCTATCGAGATGAAAGGGAGGATTCTTCGCTGCCTGGGCCGGACTGTGACATTGGGGGAGACCGGATTCCCTTCCGGCATCCGGAGTTTTTTTACCCCTGAAGTGACATCCATCGGCTTGCAGGGCCGGGACATCCTCTCCGGCCCCATCCGCTTTGTGGTAGTGGATGAGGCGGGGGAGGAGATACTTTGGGAACCGTCGGATCTTTTGATCGAGCGGAAAGGAAGTGGGACCGTCACATGGACCGGCCGCTCGACGGCCGGCCCCCTGCGGATGGAGTGCAGCGCACGCATGGAGTTCGACGGCCACCTGGATTTCGAGGTTCGGATCCGGTCCACACAGGACTTCCGGGCCTCGGATATCGCCCTCGAAGTCCCTTTTCACGAGGAGGTAGCCCGGTACATGCTGGGGATGGGGGTCAAAGGAGGGTCGCGCCCTGCCGAGTTCCACTGGAAATGGAAGGTCGAACACAATCAGGATTCCGCCTGGCTGGGAGATGTCAACGCCGGGCTGCAGTGCAGTTTCCGCGATGACCACTACTCCCGTCCCCTGAACACCAACTTCTACCTTCTCAAACCCTTGGTCATGCCGGAATCCTGGTGGAACGGAGGCCGCGGCGGATGCGATATTGTCGCAGCGGACGGGCGGACCGTGCTGCTGCGGGCATACAGCGGGCCCCGGGACGTGAAGGCAGGCGAGACCCTGCATTACTATTTCAGCCTGCTCATAACCCCTTTCCGTCCCATCGACACCCGCGCGCAGTGGGCCACACGGTTCTATCACCGTTACGATCCGGTGGAAAAGATCGCGGCTGCCGGGGCGAACACCATCAATGTCCATCATGCCACGGACATCAATCCGTTTATCAACTACCCTTTCCTGCGTCCCGGGGAAATGAAGGCCTATATAGAAAAGGCACACCGGAAAGGCATGCGGGTCAAGATCTACTATACGGTGCGGGAGCTGTCCAACCGCGCGCCAGAGCTTTTCGCTTTACGGAGCCTGGACGACGAGATCTTTTTCCCGGGCCAGGGCGGGGGGTTTTCCTGGCTGCAGGAGCACCTGGACCCCGATTACATCGCCGCCTGGTTCGTACCCGATCTCACAGACGCGGCCGTCATCAACAGCGGGGTTTCCCGCTGGCACAACTATTACGTGGAAGGCCTCGACTGGCTGGTCCGGAACGTATCGATCGACGGCCTCTACATCGATGACGTCGCCTTTGACAGGACCGTGATGAAAAGGGTCCGCAAAGTGCTGGACCGCGGCCGGCCGGATGCCCTCATCGATCTCCACTCTGCCAACCAGTTCAATGTTCGGGATGGATTCGCCAACTCGGCCAACCTGTACATGGAACATTTCCCCTACCTAGACCGGCTCTGGTTCGGTGAATATTTCGATTACGATGCTCCGCCCGAATACTGGCTGGTGGAGATCAGCGGAATCCCTTTCGGGCTCATGGGCGAGATGCTTCAGGACGGGGGCAATCCCTGGCGGGGCATGCTCTACGGCATGACCGCCCGGCTTCCCTGGGCCGGGGATCCCAGCGGGATCTGGGAGGTCTGGGATGCGTTCGGTCTGCAGGATGCCTCCATGGTCGGGTACTGGTCCCCCTCGAATCCGGTAAAGACGGGGCACACAGAGGTGCTGGCTACAGTTTATGTGAAAGAGGGCGAGGCCCTTATCTCATTGGCGAGCTGGGCGGCGCGAGATGAAAATGTGAGGCTGCGTATCGATTGGGAGGCACTCGGGATAGATCCCCATAGGGCCGTCCTCCATGCACCGTACATACCGGATTTCCAGGCAGCCGCCCGTTTCAGACCTGACGATTCGATCCCCGTGCCGCGGGGCAGGGGATGGCTGCTGATCCTGGAGTGATGTCG
>JAUXEH010000415.1 GCA_030620655.1 Candidatus Aminicenantota bacterium
ATGCCGATGATTATTATGAGTTTTATGAAAGAAATATCGGCATTATTTATGAATAATTCAGGATAATAAGGAGTGTGCAAATGGACAAACACAGAGATCATGTACTGAACGTTCATCTCAACCCCAACGTGAGCGGGCTCAAGCCGTCGGCTACGGTCGCGACCAACGACCTGTCCAACGAGCTCAAACGGCAAGGGAGAGATATCTTCAAAATGGGGCTGGGTCAGTCGCCCTTTCCGGTCCCGAAGTGTGTGACCGAGGCGCTGTGTGAGAACGCCTACCAGAAGGACTACCTGCCGGTCAAGGGGCTGCGGGAGCTGCAGGAGGCCGTGGCCGAGCACCACCGCCGCAACTTCGGCATCGATGCCGACCCGGATGACGTCCTGATCGGGCCCGGTTCCAAGGAGCTGATGTTCGTGCTGCAGCTCACGTATTTCGGAGACCTGGTGATCCCGTCTCCCAGCTGGGTGTCATACGCGCCCCAGGCCAAGATCATCGGGCGCCATATTCAATTTCTCCCGACACAGTTCGAGAACGACTGGCACCTGACCCCGGAGGACCTGGAGGAGAGCTGCACCATGGATCCGGGTCGCCCTCGCCTTCTGATCCTGAACTACCCCCTCAACCCCACCGGCACCACTATGTCAAAAGAACACCTGAAAGAGCTGGCCGAAGTGGCGGACAAGTACCGTGTGGTGCTGCTCTCGGATGAGATCTACGGCAAGATCCACCACGATGGGGAGCACCATTCCATCGTCCCCTTCTACCCGGAAGGGACCATCTTCAGCGGCGGGCTGAGCAAGTGGTGCGGGGCCGGGGGCTGGAGGCTGGGTGTATTCGTGTTCCCGCGCTCCCTGAGATGGCTGCTCAAGGCCATGGCCGCCGTGGGTACCGAGACATTCACTTCGACCAGCGCGCCCATCCAGTATGCGGCCGTGCGGGCGTTCCAGGAGGGGCCGGAGATCGAGGATTACCTGAAGAAGTCAAGGCGGGTCCTCAAGGCGCTGGGAAATGCCGCCGCCCGCAAGCTGGAGGAGGCGGGAGCCAGGATCCGCTATCCGCATGGAGGATTCTACCTCTTCCCGGATTTCTCCGCATTCAAGGAAAAGCTGCAGGCTCGAGGGATCAAGACCAGTGTGGACATGAGCCGGCGCCTGCTGGAAGACACCGGCGTGGCCTTCCTGCCCGGCAGTGATTTCGGCCGGCCTCCGGAGGAGCTGACCGCGCGTCTGGCGTATGTCGATTTCAACGGCAGGGCGGCCCTCGAAGCCGTCGAGGGCATTCCCGGGGATCAACTGCCCGATGAGAATTTTCTCAAGACACACTGTGGAAATGTCATCGAGGCGATCGACCGCATCAACGAGTGGATGACAGGTTAGCGATCGGGAGAGGTGCAGAGCAAAATCACTCGTGCTTGAGGGAGTCGACGGGGTTTGCGGTGGCGGCGCACCGTCAAGGACAAGGACGTCCGACTCGCCGTCAAAGACTGGGAGAAAGACTACTCGTAACGCAGCCAACCCACCGGATTGAGCAGGGCCGCCCTTACCGAGTGATGCAAAACCGATATCACCGCTACCACCCCGGCTGAACTTCTAGTTGTCGGAGTGCTTTATCAACATGATGTTGCGGTAGGTGGGGATGGTGCCGCGGAAATCGAGGGCCTCCCCATTAAAAGTGAAGAATAATCCCGGTTCGAATTCGAAGCAGCGCATACCGTTGCAGGTCAGGTATCCTTCCCGCACGCTGATCCGAAGCATGCTGCGCTGCATCCGTCCCCAGGCCAGTTGGCGGTAGCGGCCCAAGTATTGTCTCCATTCCGGTTTGTCTGGCCCGGGCCGGTCCTGCGTTTTCTCAGGTCTGTGGAAATCAACGTAACTGCAGGTCCCTGAGAATCTGTTCAGAAGGACCAGCGAGCCGTGCGTTCCCCACAGCGGCGGCTTCAATCGAAGTTCCGAGTAATTTCCAAATACACCGACCAGCTCACCCTGCGGGTCCAGGAAGAATTTCAAAGGGTAGAAATCGCGGTTGACGGCTATGCCGAATTCTTCCTGCCTGTGCCCGATGACGATGTTCTGGTCATAGCGGCCCTTGAGATGCTCCACCCTCTCATCTGTAAGGCTCACGGGTCGGCCCGGTCCCACCGTCGGCTGTGCTGGATACGGCTCTGTTTTCCCGAACTCCTCTTCGATAATCCCGTTGATCACCTCCATGACCCGTCCCCCATTGAGCCTGGTCTCATGGGAGTTGCACAGCGTAACCACACCCAGCTTGATCTTTGGATACATGACCATCGATGTGATAAAGCCGTACCCTCCCCCGCCGTGCTGGAGGTTGTAGGTCGTG
>JAUXEH010000452.1 GCA_030620655.1 Candidatus Aminicenantota bacterium
AAGCTTAAAGAGCGACTCAAGTCGAAAAAATAGTTGGAGGGAACACAACGCGTGTTGGCCTACCATTCTTGAGTCAAGAACAACTGCGTGAGTTGGCAAAGGTTATGATTTCTCGGCTCGCGTCTATCTGATCTTTGCAGAGCCGGACCCGCCCGCGCCGGGGGCACGGATCCAGCTGCCGTTCCAGTTGATCAAGTCGTTTTCATATTCGGCCTTCGTATCAACCAGATACATCCCTGCCTGACGGTCGCTGGGATCGAATGTGAACCCATCGGATTCCCCAAAGCGGCCGTACGATATGATAAGGAAATCCCCCTTATCAACCATGTCCGGTCTGAAGCCGGGGAACGTGGCAACCGAGGTTCCCGTGTAGATGATGTACGGGTTCCCCCACCGATCAGTAACGGGGCAGTCCTGGAGGTGTTTCCGTGTGATGATATCGATGAATTCGTTGCCGGGTGTGAGAGGCCCTTCCTGTATGCCTACAGCCGGGGCCTCATCGTTTTCCATGATGTGGGAGAGGATGGCGGTGGCGATGGTTTTTATGTCCGTCATGGTGGCCTTTTGTTTTCCATCCTGTATCTTAGTGGCCACTTGGGGGACGATGAACGCCGCCAGGATCCCGATTATGGCAACCACGACGAGCAGCTCTATCAGCGTGAAACCATGATTTTTTTTCGGCATGTCGAATCTCCTTTCTAGTGAGATTTATTCTTCGGGGACGTCCGGTTCCAGGAACTGCTCGAGCTGGTCGGATGCATCAGGGGGAAGATCCATGAATTCCAGGGCCACTTCGAACATGGCATCAGAGCCTGGCGGCAGCACCTGTGACCACACCACACGGCAAAGGGCCTTTATGGCTCTTCCCTGGGGAAGACACAGTTCGATTTCGATCCTTTTTCCTTCCTCGAGATATCGGTTGCTGAAGATCCGCACGCCTCCCAGGCTGAAATCATGGGTGGGGTGAGCCGGACCCTCTCCCTTGGCGGTCCGATACATGATGGGCAGTGTCAGACGGGGGTAACGCCGTCTTTCCTCTTTTGTTCGAGGAGGTTCTTGTGTCATGGACGTGTCTATCTGATTATATTACAAAAGCGATTTGTGTCAAAGCTCTGTTTTATGCCTGAGTTCACACTCGGGATTCTCAGCCGACTAATTCTTTAGACAAAAACAAATTAGGAACCGGTTTCGCCGACCGGTCCGGGCTAAGGAGAATCTATTGTGATCAGATCCATCATACAAAAAGTGTTCATGTGTTTCATGTTCTTTCTGGGAGTTTCTGCTCTGGTATTCATCCAGGCGGCAGGTGTCGATGACGCCCTGCCCGCGCAGAGCACCTGCGGGAATGTCGGCCTCGCGTTAACGCCCTCCTTCGCGACCTTCAATGACCAGATCACCGTCGACGTCAACCTGTCCAACAACCAGTGCGTGATGAGCGCATTCGGGTTCGACCTCTATTTTGACGATGCCATGTTCACTTTCCAGGGGATCGAGGCCCAGGGCACCCTGATCACGGATTGGAGCATGCTCGATGGGAACGAGATCAATCCCGGCCAGGTCCGGGTCGGCGGCTACTCTGGAATGGGCACCGAGATATCGGCCTCGACCAATGGCTGCCTGATAAAGGTGAAGTTCCAGGTGGCGGCCCAGTGCGGCGCCTATGCGGATGGGGATCAGGGTGTCTTCACCCTTGATTCCTATTTCGATGACCTCGTGTTCTATGCGCCTCAGCCCGCACAGGCGACATTCACCCTCCTATGCTGCGGCGGCGATATCGCCCTTCCCACAGACCTCTCCGGCGCATGGGGGGACCTGGTCCATGTCCCGGTCAGCGTCACCAACAATTCGAGCCAGATATGTGATTTCG
>JAUXEH010000434.1 GCA_030620655.1 Candidatus Aminicenantota bacterium
CGACGAGCTCTACAACGAAGACGGGCCCGGCGGCTTCGGTATCAACCGCAATTTCCCCCACAATTTCGGCTACCGGTTCCGGGGCACCAAGGTCTATCCCGCCTCCGAGCTCGAGACCCGGGCCCTGATCGACTTCATGACCCGCTACGATCCGGAACTCAAGACGCAGCCCCACAGGAACATCTGCGGGGTGCTGCTCTTCTCCAAGTACGACAACCTGGCGGCCGGGACCGGGATCGAAGGCGGCACACCCACCTTCCCGCAGCCTCCGGCCGGTGCCCAAGCGGCGGCGCCCCAGATGCGCATGATGTTCATGATGGGCGGACGCCGCGGCCAGCAGGAAGCGCCCCGGACTCCCCCGCGGGATCCCCAACCCAAAAAGACTGAATCGCGGGACAGCTCTCTGTTCAAGAACGTAAGCGACCAATACAAGGAGATCACCGGGATAAAGAGTGCGCTCTCGGATAAACCCGTGGGCTCGATCCTGGAGTACGCCTACTTCCAGTACGGCGTTCCCGCCTTCTCTGCTAACGTCTGGTCCATCCGGCAGGCTGCCACGGGCAGGCCCCAGATGAAGATGCCCGCGGCCAAGCCGGCCGGGCAGGCCCAGGCAGCCGCTGCACCCGACCGGCAGGCCATGATGCGGCAGATGATGGCCCGCGGCGGCGGGGGAGGCCAGTCGGCCCAGGCCGCAGGAGGCAGCAACGACGACAAGTGGCTCGACTGGATCGACAAGAGCAACGACGGACAGGGCTTCGTAGCCTGGACAAAATACAACCATTCCCAGCTGGGCGAGGTGGAGATCGGCGGGTTCCAGCCCTATCTCCGCGTCAATCCCCCGGCCGACCAGATCCCGGAACTGAGCGAGAAGCACGCCCAATTCGCACTCTACCTGGCCTCCCAATTCGCTGAGATCACCATGGATGCCCCCCAGGTCAAGAAGCTGTCCTCCCAGCTCTTCGAGATCAAGCTCAAGCTGCACAACAACGGGGCTTTCCCCTATTCCACCGCCATGGGACAGAGAAGCAGTAACGTGACCCCCATCGTGCTGCAGATGAAGTTCCAAGACGACGACGCCATGAAGCTCTTCGGCGGCCAGAAGCGCATCGATATTCGGAACCTGGCTCCTGGAGCAGAGAGAGAACTCAAGTGGGTGATCATCTCACCGCCCGGGAAAAAGATCGACGTGAGCCTGTGGGCCCGCCAGGGGGGCGGCAGGGTGAAGACGCAGATCGTCCTCAAGTAGGCAAAGAAGATGGGAGAAAATACCATGAGAATCCAAAGACATAAAAAGGCGATCATTGGAACAGGACTGGCCCTCCTGCTGGTCCTCAGCGCATCTCTTACAGCAGCCCAGGACTTCTACCCCCGCAAATGGGACTCACGCAAGGTGAACCTGAGCTTCAACCACTACTATGACTGGGAAGAGATGGAACAGGCCCTGCGCACTCTGGAAAAGGCCTACCCGAAATTCCTTAAACTCAACACCGCCGGCAAATCCTGGCTGGGCCGGGAGCTGTGGTACATGACCATCAACAATCCCGACACCGGGGACGAGTTGAGCAAGTGTGCCATGTACATTGATGCCAACATCCACGGCAACGAGGTCCAGGGCGGCGAGATCGGGCTCTACACCATCTGGTACCTGATGGAGAACTACAGCTTCAACGACGGCATAAAACAGCTGGTGGACGAGCGGGTGTTCTACATCTTCCCGTCGGTCAATCCCGACGGGCGGGACATGTGGCTGCACAAGGGAGCGTCTGCCCGCACAGGGCAGGTCCCCCTGGACGATGACAACGACGGCCTGTATGACGAGGACGGCGCCGAAGACCTGGACGGTGACGGCGAGGTCGGCTCCATGTTCATCAAGGTGGAGCCCGGTAAGGGCACACACCGAATAGCCGATTCAGGAGACCGCCTAGTACCCATCCAGAAAAACGTCGAGGGCAAGCCGGATGAGGTCGGCGACTACAAGTATGTCGGTCCGGAAGGGTTGGACAACGCCGGGGACGGCCGCTGCAACGAAGGCCAGGGCGGCGGGTATGACCCCAACCGGGACTGGGGAGCCTACTGGCAGCCCAAATACATCCAGCGCGGTGCCGGCGAGTACCCCTTCTACTGGCC